>DATGMT010000025.1:0-26596 GCA_035307265.1 Aequorivita sp. | reverse complement strand
TTAGGAACTGCATAAACACCGCCTTGTTCCATCCACACAGCATTTGCAATACTAAAACTTGGAGTAAGACTAATATTGAACCCACCATAACCGTAAAGGATTGTAGGGTTTTTTCCGTTTAATTCTAAGCCCTTCTTGTGTGTAATAATCATTGGAACTTTAGTTCCATCTTTTGAAGTGTAGAATATTTGTTTGCTTTCAAAGTTTTCTGGATTGAAATCTATTTCTGGCTTAATAAATAATTCTGAGTCTCCTGTTTCAATATTATACTTATAGATACTTCCTGGAGTTACATAGTTGGTGAAAGAATAGTAAAGCTCTGTTTCTTCTTTTTTAGCACCAAAACCACCTGCAGACCCTACACCTGGAAGGTCAATTTCGCGAATTAGTTTTCCGTTGTAATCATATTGCATTACTTTAGAAACTGCATCTACCATATAATTTGCAAAAAAACTTCCTCCACCTTTACTTGGATTTAGAACATTTTCTGTCTCTGGCAGAAAGTCTTTCCAGTTTTTAGGACTTGGATTGTTAGCATCAACTGTAACAATCTTTTTATTTGGAGCATCCATATTGGTAACTATATACAATTTAGATCCAACATTTTCTAATATATAAGAGTCTGTATTAGTATGATCAAGAATAGTTACAAAACTTGAATTTGGCTTTTCTAAATCTTTAATAAACAACTTATTACCCGAAGTAGAAATACTTGCGCTAATAATTAAGTATTTATCATCTTGGGTTACTGTAGCTCCAACATATCTATGTTTTTCTTCTGGTGTAGCGCCAAAGATTACGTCATCTTCACTTTGCGGAGTTCCTAGTTTGTGATAGTACACTTTATGCTGATCTGTTTTTGCAGATAGTTCACTTCCTTCTGGCTTATCATAGCTAGAATAATAGAATCCATCTTCACCTTTCCACGAAAGTCCACTAAACTTAACATCTTTTAATGTGTCGCCTATAAGTTCACGAGTTTCAGTATTCATCACTAAAACTTTTCTCCAGTCACTACCTCCTTCCGAAATACTATATGCCAATTTGCTTCCATCTTTTGAAAATCTAACAGCATCGAGTGAGGTTGTTCCATCTTTTGTGAAAGTATTAGGGTCTAAAAAAACCTTAGCAGTAGAAGGATCTTCACCAGTTTTATATTGATAAAGCACATATTGATTTTGAAGTCCGTCATTTTTGAAGAAGTAGGTGTAATCTCCTTCCTTAAACGGAGCTCCAACTTTTTCATAATTCCAAGCATCAGAAAGACGTTTTTTCAAATCTTCTCTAAAAGGAATATTATTTAAATAGCCAAAGGTTACCTCGTTTTCTGCTTTAACCCACTCTGCAGTTTCTTCACTTCGATCGTCTTCTAACCATCGATATGGGTCTTTTACTTCTACACCAAAATAGGTGTCGACAGTATCAACCTTTTTAGTATCGGGATAAGTTACGGTGAGTTTTTCATTTTCTTTTTTGGGGTTTTCTTGGCATCCAATAAGTGCTAAAATTAGAATAGCTGGAACAATCTTAAATTTCATAGGTTTTTAGTTTTTGAAAGATGTAAATGTACTATTTTTTAAATTGAAAGAAAACTGAACAAAATTCAAGAGACCTCTATCATAGAGGTCTCTTTAGTGGAAGTGATATTTATTTTAAGGAATAAAAATCTATTAGATTTCCAATGTTTAAAAATAAGGAGAGTATTTAATACCAAAAGCAATTATCGCTACAATTAATCCTGAGGGGTCAAGAAAAAGATAAATAACAATATTGCGTTTTAATAAAAAATTAAAGTTTTGACAATAGCTTATTAGCCATTGGATATTCGGGAGAATTAGAAGGAATTTCTTGTAAGATTGTTTTTGCCTCTTGAAGTTTATTATGTTTCAACATATTTAATGCACGCCAATATATTGCCTTATGTGCATAAGCTGAATTCCCTTCAGATATTGATTTTAATAAACTATTGGCTTTTTCAAACTGGTCTGTTTCTATTAAAGCGATTGCTTTATAGAATTGGATCTCAACATTTTCCGGTGATTTTTCTAACAGTATATTGAAATATGAAATTGCTTTGTTGTAATCCCTAGAGTTATATGAAGCTTCAGCATTTTTAAAATCAGTTTGAGACTCACTTCTAACCGTCAAAACTATTTCACCTGGATTAGCGTATTCATGATAAGAAGGTTGCCCAATATTACTGAAAAAATAAAATCCTATTACTAATAAAATAGTTGCGGCTATTCCTATTTGCCAGGGTTTGAACGGAAAAACTCTTCCTGAAGAGCTTTCAGAATTAGATTTTAACTTATATTCTGAATCTGCTTTTCTCACACTCTTAATAAAAGTTTCACGCTCAGAAGAAAACTGATTTTCAAGAACTTGATAAATTTCTTTAAACTCTTCAAATGATTCTGCAAAAGCACGATCAGTCTTCACCCTGTTTTCAAAAGACTCAAGTTCAATCTCTGTCATGCTTTTTTCAATATAAGCAGTAAACAATATGTTATCATCATTCTCCATATTCTACAGGTTTTTCAGTCTTTTATACTTCGGACTATCTTTTATCAATTTTGTGAGCTTTGATAAGCAAAGCGACTTCTTTTTTCGAGCATATGCATAAGTAATTCCAAGATGGTCGGCCACTTCCTGCATTGACATAGACGAAAAACCTAACGTAATAATGTTTTTGCAGGTTTCGCCAATTTTTGATAGCATTGTAATGTATAAATGCTGTTGCTGTTCAAACTGCACGCTTTTTTCTACTTGCTCATGTGCTTCATCGCTTATATATAAACGATCCTCCTCAATTGTTACCCCTCTATTGCCTTCTTTTTTAATCACATTGAGCCATTTTCGCTTACAGATTAAAAAAAAGTAAGCGTCAAAAGGGCAACTAAGCTGAAGACCTTTTGTCTTTGCTTGATCATAAATTGTAATAAGTGTTTCTTGAATTATATCGCGAGCAGCGGTCTCATCGCCACTATTTTTACGGATATAGGAAATCACCTTCGGAGCAAACTTCTCATAAATTTCATTTATGAGCACAGCATCGTTGGCTACTAGTGCCTTCACATATTTCTGATCGGGATGAGTCTTATCTTTTTTCAAAAGAACCATTTAAAAATTTAAAAATAAAGAAAAGTAACAACTATGGGGTAACAATTTTTAATTGAGATGATTTAAGGGTATAAACACATAAAATATAGAAACTATGAAAAATGTATTGAACACAGAAACAAAACTTTCCTTTAACAAAATTATACTCCTAGGATTAGTTGCACTGATAGGAGCAAGTTGTAGCCAAGATGATCTAGCGCCTACTCCAGAAGCAGTATTTGTGGCGCCTACTGCAGCAGAATTTGAAAATCTACGCGAAATCGCACTCGCTATGCATACCGAAACCGCGCTTTTTAACGCTGAAGAAGGAATAACATTTACTTCTAACGATAATGCGGAGCTGACCATTTATCCAAACTGTCTTTCCCTTAACGGAGATCCAGTCACAGGCGAAGTAGAATTGACATTTGTAGACATTTATGACAGCAAGTTTATGGCACCTACAAATAAACCAACTATGGGATTAAAGTCAAACGGAGATAAAGCAATGCTCATAACAGGCGGAGAATTCTTTATTGAAGTGAGAAAAGACGGCGTTTTATTAGATGCCGACTGCTCCTATAAGCTAGTAGTACCTGGAGATAATACAGGAGGAGCAGATCCAGAGATGATTTTATGGAATGGCCTTATTGATGACAATGGCGATCTAACTTGGGACCCGATGAGACAAGGAGATGGAGGTCATGGTGAAGGACATATTTTCATTGAAGAATCATCATACTTTGTTTTCACCCATAATTTTGGATGGACCAATATAGATAAGTTTTATAACGACCCGAGGGAGAAAACTACTTTGAAAGTAAAGGTTCCTGAAGAGTTCAATTTCGCAAACTGCGCTATGTATCTAACTTATGATGGCGAAGGACATGCACTGGCAAAGTTGGACAGGTTTGACCCAGAAACAAGCACTTTTTCTGAACACTACGGGCAAATTCCAATTGGAATGAATGTACACCTCCTTTTCGTTACTGCCGATGGAGATGACTATAGATATGCCATTCAGGGTGTAACCATCACTGAAAATGAAATTTATGAATTTACTCTAGATGAAACAGAAATAGGAACATATGATGATTGGGTTACGGCTATCGAAGCTTTACCTTAACGTGTTAGTGTTTTGATTAGATTGTTAATTTGATAGCCGGGAATAGGCCACTGTAAAAAGGTGGCCTTTTTTCTTTTGTATTAAAAAGAAACTTCATCCCCACCCTTTCGTACTTGCTTCGTGATTATCTATAGCCCTATTTCTAATTTCTGATAAAATCAAGGTAACAAAATTAAAGTCTCTTGATATACATATGAAAAGAGGCGGAAACCGAAAAGCCAAAACAGAGTAGGAAACAAAAAACTAGTACTTATGAAAACAATAAACTACACATTCGCACTAATTTGCTTTCTGACAGCAAATTTATGTCTTGGACAAGTCATTGG
The DNA here is from genome assembly GCA_035307265.1 of Aequorivita sp. Taxonomy (GTDB): domain Bacteria; phylum Bacteroidota; class Bacteroidia; order Flavobacteriales; family Flavobacteriaceae; genus Aequorivita. Next base: position 22,045 of record DATGMT010000025.1, on the reverse strand, counting down.
AATTGAAGTTCCAATAGAAGCAGAGCCAGTTACAAATAAGGCCTGTAACACATTTGAAAGTAACACTACTGAAGGATGGCAAGAGCTCCACTCAACCATTAGTTTGGATTCACCTTCAATGGATAACTCCACATACCTTAAAGCTGATGACCGCTCTGGAGCTTCCTATATTTATAGTAACTCGTTTCCATCAAACTGGGAAAGATATAAGGGAAAGTGTCTATGTTTTGATTATAAAGTTTTTAATGACGGCAATCGAAACGGAGTAGAAAATATTAACCCAAAAATAATGCTAATGAATGGCGCACACCCAATTAACTCAAGCATTAGAGCAACTTTTGTTGCGAATATTACCATTACAGAAAACGACCCCTGGGTTCATGTATGCGCCCCTATAATGCCAAGTGATGGAGTCAATCCTCCGAGTAATGCACAAGGTCAATGGACTAACGTTACAGCTGCAGAATGGGACACACTTCTAGCTAATATAGGTACAGTAGCATTTTTTGTAGACGTTGCCGGTTCTGCTGTACAATCAGAACAAATTGGTGTAGATAATATTTGCATCACCGATTGTAAAAATATCGTAGATCCACCATCAGATGAAGGAGCTTACTGCTGCGAAGGTGAAAACTTAGTAACTAATGGTAATTTCGAAAATAATAGTGACAACTCCCCTTTTATTTCCATGTATGATAACAATAGCGCTTTATTCCCTGGACAATATCAAATCACAAACTCTGCAGCTGCATTTGGTGCGTCTGTAACCGATCATTCATACTGTTCAGACCCTGTGCAATACGCGAACAACAATCAATTTATGGTTGTCAATGGTAGAACCCAACAATCTGGAAGCAGTGTGATTTGGGCACAAACTATTTCGGGATTAACTGAGGGAAAAACATATCGATTCTGTGCTAACTTTAAAAATATGCCTCAATGTACTTTTGATATATTACCAAATATCAATATGGAAGTAAGCGGATTGGGCTCAAGTGGATACAGCGTAATTAATGCTGATCCTAACGATCCTTGTGATTGGGTAAATAGAGAATTTATTTTCACTGCTACGAGCAATAGTGTAACAATAAGCATTAGTCTAGATGAAACTGGAAACGGAGATGGAAATGATCTAGCTATTGATGATATTTCAGTTGCTGAATTAGTGGAACCTGAACTTAATATTACTGTTCAGCACCAAGGAAACCCACAACAAATTACGGCATCTATCAATACTATAGACATTTCAGATGACTTTTTGCCTATAGGTGATAAATGTGAGTACTACTGGTTTACTGCTAAAGTGAATAGCTTCCCTCCACTAGATATCGACATGAATTCGTTTGCATCAGGAAACAACTCAGGAAATGACACTGGAAACGGAAACAGCCCGTGGAATTTGACTACTACATTCCCGAACTACAACTTCGACCCGAACAGCATGTATATCGTTGGAATGTACACTCCAGAATGTGGATGCTATGACGAAGGAATTACATATCAACTAACCTATAACAACCGACAAACAGGTGACAATATGTTGAGTGATCAACAAAAACAAGAGATTATAGATAGAATCTTAAACGGTCGTCCTTCAGGAGATTTAGGAACAAACTCAAACCAAAATGTTTCTGAAAAAGGATTGACTGTTTATCCAAACCCATCTAAAGGAAATTTCAATCTTTCAATTCAAGGAGATTCACTTCAGAATATTGAAATATTTTCTATCACCGGTCAATCTGTTTTCACTCAATCCTATAGTGAAGGAAAAGTAAGTGATGAAATAGATATCTCATCCTTTTCATCTGGCATATATATTATCAAGGCTCATGGCCGAGATGGAAAGCAATACAATGCAAAAGTGATTAAAGAATAAATTCACATTAACATTGTGCTAATTAACCAAAAAGGCCACTGTAAAAAGTGGCCTTTTAAATTCTAAAAAAAGCCTATTACCAATTCAGCCTTCCTAATCATTTCGGCATTTAATAATCCATACATCTCAGGTCGGGAAGCATTACTCTTTTTCCTGAAAATAAGAGTAGCAATTCTCCACTATTTTGATATAATACTACAAGCTTTTCGGAAAAATTGTATCTTGGCTAAAATAAAGGACCAACTATGAAATTTCTTCCTACATTTCTCTGTATTGGTTTGCTTATGCTTCAAAGCTGCAGCAGCAGTGCTGATGACTGTGAACCAGGGCCATTGGAATTCCCAAATCAACAAGGTGAAATAGATGGCACAGCCTATGCAAACAGCCTCTTAGACTGTAGATTACCAAAAGTTCAGACCTTTGAAGTAAACAGTCATCAGGGGGCAGAAATATTTGCCGACCAAGGAACCATTTTTACTATTTATCCTAATATATTTTTTGAAATGGATGGCACTCCTGTAGAAGGATTAGTTACATTCTCTGTGTTAGAAATGTATAATCCCGGTGAGATAATAGCGTGTCAACTTTCAACGAACGGCTTAAATGAAGCACAGTCGATAGAACCTTTGCTTAGTGAAAACATCTTGTTTTTAAGTGCATCCCATAACGGAAATCCATTGATGATTGAAGGAGAACTCATGGTTTTTATTCCTTCAGAAAATAGAGATTTAGAACTATCAGTTTTTAATTCTCCAAGCTGTCCAAATATAGAGTGTGAGGTTTTATGGGAAAAACTTCCGCGATCTATAGTTTACGACGAACCTTATACAGATGCTGCAGGAAATGTTTCTTTAGGATATCGATCTTTTCTAAACAATTTAGGATGGTTTAGTATTGCACGGTATAACAAAAGCGAAGAAGAAAGAGGAATTTTATACAACAAAGCACATTCACCTTATTCGCTTTTAAACAGTAAAGTGTTTCTAAAATATGACTCCAACAGCACCGCAATCGGAATGTTCTCTGAATATGATGAAGTAAATGAAGTGTTCAGTGAAAAATATCGTGAAATTCCAAATAACACTTCTGGCAATGTAATCTTTGTTAGCAAACCTGAAAACCATTTTAATTTTGAAGCTAGTGAGGTAATTACAAGCGATGGGAAAATAACTATTACAAGAGATCTCCAAATAGGTTCTGAATCGGAATTAATCGACTATATCAACAACCTTTAGTCTATGAGAAACTTTATTATCAAGCTTGGATTTCTACTACTTATCATCTTTTCGTTTACAAAGATGGGAGCTCAAAACATATCTCAAGACACCGTAACGAGATCTGCCCCCATCTTTTATGATGTCATGGGAAATCAAGTGGAATTTAATCCACAAATGCCACCTTTAAATCAAGTGGCTGGCGCACCAAAAGCTTTCTACACTTACTATTGGGAGTTTGGAGACGGAAATTTCAGTTTTAAAGAGAAGCCAAAACACAACTATAAAAAAAAGGGAGAATTCACCGCAAGACTTTGGAGCACCAACAACTACGACAATGGTAAGCCACCAACAAGCAGACCTGAAACTATAAAAATCGAATCAAATCTAGATAAAGCCTCTTCGAATATTTCATCAGAAAATGAACCTGACATTTTTCAAGAAGACGAGCATTTAATCATAAAAACAAACCGAGACCCTCTTCCCAATCAAGAGATGGTGCTTATCACCAGTTATAAAAACACAAAGAATTACACAACAAGCGGTTCTATATATCTGTTTTATAATGATAATCATTTTAAAAACGACAATTTTATAATTGAGGACACCCGACTTCATCACGGAGAAAATATAATTACTGAACAACCAACCTTTGCATCTCAGACCGAAAATAATCCTTCATTATATTTTCTTGCTAACAAAAACAATCAGACTATATCACGCCATATAGTTTCTCAGGACACGACCAGACGATTAGTGTTACCAGTAACCTTGGAAGAATCCAAAAATCTATATAGAAATCATCAGCTCATCGAGTTTCACAATATGCAGCCAGGTGAAGAACGTCATATTTTCCGAACCTTAAAAACTACGCCGGAAATGCTGAAAGACACTAGTGCCATTGTAACGCTCAGAACCATTTATGTTCCCGATAAAAATTATGGTGACCATACAGTAAAAGACACCGAACTTGAAATCGTGACGTCACACGATCCTAATAAAATGTCTTCCAACGGCACTATTTTAAATTATAGATTAGTTCGATATAAAAAAGTAAAGTTTAAGGTCAAATTCCAAAATGATGGTGAAGGTCCAGCCAATACTATCCGATTGGAAGTCGATACACCAGAAATGTTCGACAAAAGCACGCTTGAGGTTTTGGATATGTATCCAGAATGTCCCATTTGCCCTAAGGAACGGGAAGTCAATTATTCATGTTTAGACACAATTTCAAAAGATGATAAACTGATTTTCACCTTTAAAAATATCCATCTCCCTGGAACAGCACAAAAAAACGTCAAAGATCGAGATTCTACCAAAGGGTTTGTTCGTTACGCCTTGAAGTTTGGAGACAATTTTCACAAGAAGAAAACGCGTAGCCGTACAGCAATTTATTTTGATAAAAATGAGCCTATAATCACCAATTATAGCACTACGCAGTTTTTACCAGGAATTTCAATCGGTGCCAAAGCTGGATATATTTATACGCCTTCCAAAGATAAAAGTCGAGAGGTTTTCGCGGGTATTACAGTTTCGCCATATAAATCCTACCGTGGTTATTTTCAAAGTGAATTCTATATATCTGCCGCCTCTTTTGAAGGTTTAAAAAACTTTGAAACAAGCGATCTAAACGATGTGGGTATAGAAAGCATCGAACGATTTTCAGAAAAAAATAAAGAAAATAATATCACTGCCTATTTAGTTCCTGTCTCCTATCGATATAATCTAAATAACTTTTTGGCTGTTGGCGCTGGCGTGCAATTGAAACTTGATTTTCAAAGTAAAACTGTAACAGAAACTACCGGTGATGCCTATTTAAATATTCCAGGTCGAGGAGAAATTCGAGATAGGGAAAAGGACAGTTTCCAAAAAACGGAATGCACTGAAAATTTCTCCAATTTTAATAGTGGAGTTTTTATTGGGGTTAACGCAGGTGGAGTTCGAATTGGCCCCAGCGTTGGAGTTCGCTATGTTTTCAATTTTAATGAACCCACTTCACAGATTCAAGCCTATGTCATTTGGAAGTTTTAAAACAAAATATTGTCAGAATTTTATTTTTACTGTTTTGTATAGTGAATGCATTCTCACAACAGCATTCGGTTGATGTAATTTATTCAAGTTTAGACAGTTATTTAGAGAATCCAAATCCCGAAAGGCTAAAACAACTTCAAAACTCCATTGAAAGCATCTCCGAGACCAACAAAGAAGTTCAATTGGCAAAAACTATTGCTTACTGCAACATTGGCTATATAGAATCCCAAAATGCATCCTTTCAAAAAGCTATAGATTCTTACGAAAAAGCAAAGAATCTATACTTTTCTGAAAACCTCAGCAATTATGATATTGTTGAGTTCTGTCTTAAGCCTTTGGGGAATATATACATAAAAACTCAGGCCCTTTCCGAAGCAGAAAATACAATTAAACACTACATCCTTTTCGCTAAAGAAACAGGTCAATCCAAACAAGAAATAGCTGGAATTCTTAATCTTTCTGTACTCTACCACAATCGCGGGGAATTTAAAAAGGCGAAAATAATCTTACTTCAAGCTCTAGAAATAGAACCCGATAATCAGGATTTAAAAATAAATCTAGCGACGGCATTTTTCGCACTTAATCAAAAAGCAGAAACTAAAAAGATCTTAAATGAAATTTCATTAACCCCTCCTATCAATATCAGCGTTTATAAGTTACTAGCACAAGTATATCTTTCGGAAAAAGATTATAAAAACGCCATCACAAGCTTACAAAAAGGGTTGAAATTGATTCAGAAAACCTCCAATGTGAATGCAAGAGAAGTTTCAAAAATTCAGTTATCCTTAGCTGAAACCTATTTTGCTTCAGGACAAGCTCTAAATTCACTTTCCGAACTTCAGAAAATCTACATACAACTAATTCCTTCCTACAAAAAGGAACAGCAAATGCCAACCAAAGAACAATTATATGCTGAAACCGTTTTAATGGATGCCTTGGATTTGAACGCCAAAATATTTTCCGCTGAAAACAAACCTATTGAAGCCTTAAAAGCTTTTGATTTGGCTTCGGAGATAAATAATTTCCTATTTGCTCATTTAACTATTCAAAACAGCAAATTGATTTCTCAACAAAATGTAAAGCGCAGAAGTGAGTTGATGATGGAACTGTTTTATCAACAATATCAAACAACAAAAAACCTTGATTGGATTGAAAAAGCAATCAACACGGATAGCAAATCCAAAGGCCGAGTTGTTTCGGATGCGGTATTTCTGAAAAACATTATACAATCTCAAGGAGGTGATAATTCGAAAAAGCTACAAGAATTACAACAAGAACTTTCCTATTTGGGAAATGAAATCCGAAATCAAAGCAAGAAGAAGAATTTAGATTTAAGAAAATTAGCTGAGCTAGAAAAATCATATAGCCAGTTACTAACTAAACAACGACTACTTTATGATGATTTTCAATTAGAAATTAAAGATAAAACCAACTCTAGACTACATGTAAACGAATTAAAAGAAAAAACGGCAAGATTAAACCAAACGATAGTGAGCTATTTTATGGGTTCAGATAACATTTATCAAATAGTCATGTCTGAAGAAAAATTAGCGTTTTACAAGCTTACCGATACGAAAGAAGACTATGAAGTTTTTCGTGAATCTATTCGCTCCTATAATCAGTTTTTTGAATCGCCAGCAAACATTAATAATGATGTTTCTGCATTTGTAGAAGCGTCATTTACTTTATATGAAAAATTGAACCTTCCCAATTCGAAAAACCTAGTTATCATTCCTGACGGAATTCTTTCGTTCGTCCCTTTTCAAACTTTGATAACCGAAACCACAGATTCTCAAGACTATTCCAAAATGCCTTTTTTAGTTTTCAAGAGTTCTGTTTCATATTTACTTTCTTTGAAAGATTATTTAAAAGAAAATAAGTTTCAAAAGGAACAATCTGTTTTGGGTGTATTTCCAGTGTTTAAGGATTCGCCAGAAGAGTTGAGTTATTCTGTATACGAAGCTGAAGCAATCAATAAATTATTCCCGGCAAAAACATTGATGGAGCTAGATGCTACTAGTGAAATGTTTTATTCTGAAAGTAATAATCACTCTATTTTACACATTTCGAGTCATGCTTTGGGCGGAACTTTTAATGATGAAGCCTCCATTCAATTTTATGATCGCGCTTTGAATATAGAAGAGCTTTATGGCCTTAATCTTTCTGTTGATTTGGTAGTATTGAGTGCTTGTGACACTGGAATCGGGAAGTTAATAAAAGGAGAAGGTGCTTTAAGTTTGGCCCGTGCATTCCAATATGCTGGCGCTCAAAACGTACTGTTTTCACTGTGGCAAGTGAACGATAAAAGTACTGCCGAATTGATGACTTTTTACTACAAAAACCTAAAGAACACCCAATCTCGGGATTATGCCGTTCATCAAGCCAGTTTAGATTATTTAAAAGATAAATTTATCGACAACACAAGAAAATCGCCATATTATTGGGGTGCGTTTGTGTATTATGGCACTATAGATATGCCGCAGAAATCAGATTTTTTTGATTTGTATTTGATTGTTGGTGGACTAGTTCTGTTGGTAATCTTGATTTTAATATTCTATTCTTACAAAAGAAAAAAATAAAGTATTAAATTATATCGAACTTCAGTTTGAGGATAAACTTCTCATTATTATAAAAGAATCTACTTCCTAAATTCTTTTAACCAATCAAACCATTTTCAATCAAATATTCTGCAATCTGAATAGTGTTAGTTGCTGCACCCTTTCTAAGATTGTCACTTACAATCCACATATTTAATGTATTCGGTTGGGTTTCATCGCGGCGAATTCGGCCAATAAACACCTCATCTTTTCCTTGAGCATAATAAGGCATTGGATAGGTATTGGTGTCGAGATTGTCTTGAAGTTTTATTCCAGGAGTATTGTGAAGCATTAGCCTAACTTCTCCGAGATCAAAATCGTTTTCAAACTCAACATTTACAGCTTCACTATGTCCGCCAGCAACTGGAATTCGAACAGCAGTAGCTGTAATTGAAAAAGTGCTATCATCCAATATTTTTTGAGGCTCTCGAGTAAGCTTCATTTCCTCTTTAGTGTAACCATTATCTTCAAATACGTCACAGTGTGGCAAAGCGTTGAGATGGATTGGATATGGATAAGCCATTTCACCTTTTATTCCCGCCATTTCATTTTCCATTTGCTGAACTGCTTTTAAACCAGTTCCAGAGACAGATTGGTAGGTAGAGACAACAACTCTTTTCATTTTAAATTTTTCGTGAAGAGGAGCCAGTGCCATCACGAGTTGAATTGTGGAGCAGTTTGGGTTTGCGATAATTTTATCGTCTTTTGTCAATAAATGAGCGTTTATTTCGGGAACAATAAGCTTAATATCCGGATCCATTCGCCATGCAGAAGAATTGTCTATTACCGTTGTGCCCATTTCAGCAAATTTTGGAGCCCATTCTAAAGACGTATTTCCTCCAGCTGAAAAAAGAGCTATATCTGGTTTTAATGAAACGGCTTCAGCTAAACCTATCACTTTATATGATTTTCCTTTAAAGAATAACTCTTTCCCAATAGATCTCTCTGATGCTACCAACAGCAATTCATCAACAGGGAAGTTTCTTTCCTCCAAGACTTTCAACATTACTTCGCCAACCATTCCGGTAGCACCTACTAAAGCTAATTTCATAAAGTTTGTTTTAATAATTCGGCATTGATAAAATCTAAAAACTTTTCTCAGAAACAAAATTAAGCTTTGCTAAGAGAAGATTTTCAGAATTAAGCATAAAAAAACCCCTCTATAGTAGAAAGCCTATAGAGGGTTTAAAGTTAGAATTTGGTATAGCGGTGATTCCCTTTTAATATTTAGGGAACAGCAATTTTATCTATTGTAAATTATTTTTTTCTAAGCTCATCGCGAATCTCCATCAAGATATCTAATTCTGATGGTCCAGGTGCTGGAGCTGGAGCTTCTTCTTTTTTCTTGCGAACTTTTGAATAACCTTTAACAATCATAAACAGTACGAAACCAACAATAATAAGGTTGATTATGGAGTTAATCCATTTTCCATACATGATTGCATTTTCAGGTTTTTCCACTTCACCGTCTGCAGTCATAACTGCTTCATCAAGCACATATTTCATGTCGGCAAAATCCATTCCGCCTGAGAAATGACCCACAACGGGCATAATCATATCATTAGTAAAGCCTGTAACTACTAAACCAACTGCTCCCGCCAATATTACAGCAACAGCAAGATCTACGACATTACCAGTCATTATAAAGTCTCTAAATTCTTTTAACATAGCTGATTGGTTTTAATATTGTTAATAGACACAAAAGTAGAGTAATTTTTCGAAATTTATTTATTTTCTACATATTACACGTTTCACACGTTGAGAAATTGCACTAATCAATTCGTAAGAAATCGAATTTATTGCTGCAGATAAGTCTTCTGCTGTAGATGAAGTTCCGAAAACAATAGCCTCATCTCCTTCCTTACAATCTATATTTGTAATGTCTACCATAATCATATCCATACAAACATTTCCTAGAATTGGAGCTTTTTGACCATTTATGGTTACCCATCCTTTACCTTTGCCATAAGATCGTGGAATACCATCTGCATGCCCAATTGGCAAGGTTCCTGAAATTATTTTTTCTGTTGCTATATGACCTCGATTATATCCTATACTCTGCCCTTTTTCAACAGTATGTATTTGTGAAATTACAGTTTTAAGTGTGCCAATTGGTTTAAAGTTAACGTTCTCTTTTTCATCATTTCCGAAACCATAAAGGCCAATTCCAGAACGCACCATATCAAAATGTGCTTCGGGATAATTGAGTATTCCTGAAGTGTTACAACAATGAAGAATAGGCTTGTACCCTAATCTTGAAATGAGTTCTTTGGAAATAGTTTTAAAATCTTGAATTTGATTAATGGTAAATTCTCTTTCGTTTAAATCTTCACTGGCAGCCAAATGTGAAAAAATAGATTTCACTTTAACACTATTGGTTTTTGAAAGCTTTTCAATAATTAAGTCTAACTCATATTTCTCAAATCCTAAGCGCATTAAGCCAGTATCTATCTTGAGATGAATTGGGTACTCGATTTGATTTATGCTTTCACAATAATCAATAAATTCATCTAGCATTCGCGGAGAATAAATGCTAGGTTCCAAACATCTTTTGATAATAGTTTCAAAATTTGTTGGAAGTGGATGAAGCACTAAAATTGGCTTAGTTATGTTGGCATCTCGAAGAGTAACACCTTCTCCTAAATAGGCTACAGCAAAATAATCTACTCCTTGTTCTTCTAGTTCTTTAGCGATTGCAACAGAGTCGTTTCCATAAGCAAAAGCCTTTACAACCGCTAAAAATTTAGTGTCTTTCTTAAGTTTAGAGGTTAGGTATTTATAGTTTTTATCTAGTGCATTAAGATCTATCTCTAGTGTAGTTTCGGTTGTTTCTTGCATTTTAAGATTGCTTTCCGGGTTTTTCGGCATTAGGTTTCTCTTTCATTTCTTCAACTTCATTAACCTGTAAGTCCACAACTTTGTCGCGTAGCTGAGCTTTATAAAAAGCTGCACGACTTAATGGCTCATATTCTTCAGTTTCACCCAATAATACAAGCGCCTCACTTTTAGTCTTTCTATAACTATAATTAGCAAGGTTTCCTGTTCTGGTACAAACAGCGTGTACTTTAGTAACATATTCTGCAGTTGCCATAAGTGCAGGCATAGGTCCAAACGGATTTCCTTTAAAATCCATATCCAATCCTGCAACTATTACTCTAACTCCTCGATTAGCCAAGTCATTACAGACCTTTACAATTTCATCGTCAAAAAACTGAGCTTCATCAATTCCAACAACATCACAGTTATCTGCCAAAATAGGAATATTGGCTGCAGCTGGAACTGGTGTTGAACGAATAGCGTTTTTATCGTGACTTGTTACGGCGTCCTCAGCATAACGAGTATCTATGGAAGGTGTAAATATCTCCACTTTCTGCCGAGCAAACTGTGCTCGTTTTAGTCTTCGGATAAGTTCTTCTGTTTTTCCTGAAAACATGGAGCCACAGATCACTTCTATCCACCCAAATTGTTCTTTCTGATTTACCGTATTTTCGAGAAACATAGTTTAGTTTTACAAAATATATTTACCACATGGTCCATTTCTATGAAAAGTCAATTTACCATAAAAAACCAAACCCTTTCATAAACAAGGATTTACATGATATTTTAAAAATAGTTGACGTTTACATATAGGATGCGTAAATTTATAAAAACAAAACAGAAATTTGGTTTAATTTGAAAAGATCTGGAAGTCAATATTGAAGTTAAAAAGTATTGAGGTTCCACTACAACAAAAAAAGACGAAAATGAAAAGGAAACTCCACGAGCAGCTGAGGTTATTGGCCCAGCAAATAATCGAAGAGGATAAAAATTTTAAAACATCAGAATTAAAAAATTCTATTCAAGATTTATATAAACAAGTTATAATTCTAGAATATCTTGAAAACCAAATCCAACAAACACACGAAGAGCCTGCTAAGGAATCTTTAGACTCAAAAAGCTTCCGTGAAGAAAATTGGTTTGTAGAGCCCGAGCCTGTTCCTCAACCCGCCCATGAAGAAGATATTGTAGAGCCTTTAATGGAAAAAATTAAAGACATTGTTGCTCAAATGCCTGAAAAAAGCGAGCAGATTGATGAGCTTCTAGACACCATTTTACCAAGTCAGGAAGAAAAAGAAGAGAAAAATACAGCTCTAGAGCCTATCGAAGAAAAACCCGTTGCTCAAACAGAACCTAAACACACCAAAAATGAATTAGAAGAGTTTGCTTCTGCTTACCAACAGATGCCAGAATTTGAAAGAAAAACTCCTACACTTTTCTCTGATACAATAGAGTCGCCTCAGCCATCTAAAAAGAACATAATTGAATCTCGACCTAAGTCGTTAAACGACACGTTAAACAGAGGGTTAAACATAGGGTTAAATGACAGATTAGCATTCATTAAACATCTTTTTGATGGACATGCGGAAGATTACACAAGAGTGTTATCACAGATAAACACTATGGAATCATTTGAAGCAGCCGAAGTTTTTATTGTTGAAAATGTAAAACCCGACTACCAAAACTGGGAAAACAAAGAAGAATACTCTAATCGTTTTATGAATATAGTTGAAAAACGTTTTAGCTAAAACCAACTTTTTCAATATCGTTTAGAAAATAAAAAATTATCAACGAGTTTATATTTTCTATCCTATCATCGGTAATATGTGTTTTTAATCTGTTTGATAATTGACTGCTGTTAAATTATGGGAAAACTTTATTTGGTGCCAACACCAATTGGAAACTTAAAAGACATGACTTTTCGCGCTATAGAGGTGCTTAAAGAAGTTAATCTTATCTTGGCCGAAGACACCCGCACCAGTGGAAAACTCCTAAAGCATTATGAAATTTCTACTCAAATGCATTCCCATCACATGCACAACGAACACAAAACTGTAGATGGAATTGTTAAACGAATTCAAAACGGAGAAAACATTGCCTTAATTAGTGACGCTGGCACACCTGCAATTAGCGATCCTGGATTTTTATTGACACGTGCTTGCGTAGAGTCTGGCATTGAAGTGGACTGCCTACCTGGCGCCACTGCTTTTGTGCCTGCTTTAGTTAACAGTGGGTTTCCAAACGATAAATTTGTTTTTGAGGGTTTTCTACCTGTGAAAAAAGGAAGACAGACTAGACTTCAGTTTTTAGCAGAAGAAACAAGAACTATTATTATATATGAATCGCCCCACAAATTATTAAAATCTCTTTCACAGTTTGTGGAGTTTTTTGGATCAGATAGACCTATTTCTGTTTCACGTGAGATTTCAAAACTCCATGAAGAAACCATTAGAGGAACGGCCGAAGAAGTTTTAGAGTATTTCAATAACAAGCCGCCTAAAGGAGAAATCGTTATTGTAATTAGTGGCAAAAAGGAGTAGTTCTCAATATCCAATAAAATTAAATATAAAATCCTCATAGGCTCATTAAGATCTATGAGGGTTTTATAATTTTTAATTTGTTAAATAATTATTTACCAAGAAGTAGTAACTCATTACAAAACACTTCAGTAATGTATTGTTTGTTTCCGTCTTTGTCTTCCCAAGTGCGATTGGTTAATTTTCCTTCAATCATAATTTCTTGTCCTTTAGCAACGTATTTTTCAACTACATTAACCAGCCCACCCCTCACTACAATATTGTGCCAGTAAGTGCGCTCTACTTTATTCCCTTCTTTGTCTTTGTAATTATCATCTGTAGCCATCGAGAATTTAGCTAGTTTGTTTCCATCTGGAAAAGTGATAATTTCTGGGTCCTGACCCAATCTTCCAATCAACTGTACTCTGTTTCTAAGTGCGTTCATGATTTCTAAAATTTAAATTAAACAATTGATACTATCGAAAATTCATTTTATTCGACAGGACAAACATACAACTGAGTCCAAATTTTAGTCGGTTATTACCCATTTACATGCGTTTATATTTGTTTGTAACCGTTTGAAAACGTTTTTCTAGCTGATTATATGATTCTTGTATTAGTTAAAGAATATGGGAAGAATTTTAAGTTCAGCGGAAATATTTTGAAGAATTATAACAGTCGACTAAAATTACCAAGCTTGATCTTTAAGTTCCATTGCAGCATGAAGAACATCACGCTGACTAATTTGACCTACAAGCTTACCGTCCTCGACTATAGGAAACCTTCGGTGTCTAGACTTTAAGAATTTATTAGCTGCATCAAGAACATTCATATCACCATCAATTGTTTCCACATCTTTAATCATATGTTCTTTCACCTTGAGGTTTTCGATAGGATGGTTATGATATCGACAATCACTGATTTCTCTTAGACAATCTCCTTCGGAAATGATACCTACTAATTCATTTTTTTCATTTACTACTGGACCACCTGAAATATCCATTTTCAACAGAATTTCAACAACTTCCATAACAGGTTGATCGGGTGAAAAGGTTACGAGTTTACGAGTCATATAATCTGAAACCTTAACTCTTTCCGAAAGGTCTTTTGTGGGTTTAGACCTTTTTCCAACAAAACTTTTAATACTCATGATACTTTAGAATTTAGTGAATTCCTAATTTACACATTTGCACTAATAATACATCTCTATATTTCATAAAATAATACAAAAACAAAAGAAACAAGCTGAGTTTAATAAATTAAACTCTTGTTTTAATTCGATTTAAAACGATTTATCGTTTTTAAAAACCATCCATCTCTATGTTTGTCTCAAAATAAAACACATGTAGAGCATGAATTTTGTTTTGCTTTGTCAAATTATATTTTTAGGTTTACCTAAATTTAATAATTAATCATGAGGAAATATGTTATAACTGCCATTTTATTGCCCGCAATATTAGCTTGTGAAGCGTTAGCTCCACCAGAGCCAGAAGAATATGAACTTCTCGATGGCCCTGTAGATGATTTAACACAAGCAGAAGCGAGACGTTTTGTTGCAGGTGATGTAGCATTTAACGATCAGGTATTTACAATTGCTAACGGTCTTGGTCCAATATTTACGGGAACGAGTTGTGTGAGCTGTCATGCAGGAGATGGAAAAGGCCACCCTTTTGTAAAATTTACGCGTTTTGGTCAATCACTCCCTGGAATTAATGAATACTTAGATCAAGGTGCTCCACAATTACAAAACAGAGCAATCCCTGGATATGAACCCGAAACTTTGCCTGCAGGCGCACCTCATACAGATCTTGTAGCACCTATTGTAACGGGGCTCGGATTTTTGGATGCAGTTACGGATGCAGATTTGATCGCGATGTCTGATCCAGATGATTTAGATGGTGATGGTATAAGCGGTAGAGTCCATTGGAATACAATTCCAGATTATGTTACAGTAAGACTAGATGCAATATCTCAAGATGGAAAGTACATCAGTCGGTTTGGAAAAAAAGGAAAAATGTATGATTTACTGCATCAAACTGCGGATGCCTATAATCAGGATATTGGAATAAACTCATATTACGAACCATACGACACGTACAGTGGTGACAGAGTACAACCTGAAATTGATAGACAGACCATAAATGATGTGGTATTCTATTTAAAAACTTTAAAAGCTCCTGTTCCAAGAGATCAAGACAATCCTGACGTGATTGCAGGAAAGAGATTATTTGA
Source organism: Aequorivita sp. (assembly GCA_035307265.1). Taxonomy (GTDB): domain Bacteria; phylum Bacteroidota; class Bacteroidia; order Flavobacteriales; family Flavobacteriaceae; genus Aequorivita. Next base: position 6,762 of record DATGMT010000025.1, on the reverse strand, counting down.
AGATGTCAACTGTGTGGCTTGTCATAAACCAACATTAAGAACTGGATACTCACCTATTGAAGCGATTTCTTTTAAAGAATTCCATCCTTATACAGATTTATTACTGCATGACATGGGACCAGGACTGGACGATGGATATACTGAAGGATATGCGCTTTCTTCAGAATGGAAAACTCCGCCACTTTGGGGAATTGGTTTAGCAAAAGATTCATAAGGAGGTCAATACTACCTATTACATGATGGTAGAGCTAGAAGTATTGAAGAAGCAATACTATATCATGGAGGTGAAGCCGAAGATTCTAAGAATCGATATATCAGTCTATCTCAAGAAGAGAAAAATCAACTTCTGAAATTTATTGAATCTCTTTAAAATAAGTAATTATCATGAACAGAAAGGAATTTTTAAAAACCTGTGGGGTTGCACTTTTAGTACTACCATTAGCATCAACAATATTAAGTTCTTGTCAAAGTATTTATTATGCATCAAGTAGAATAGTTGACAATAAAATAGTCGTGCCATTATCCGAATTTGAGATTATTAAAAAGAAAGGTAAAGCTTATCGCGATTTCGTTATGGTGAGGACTTCCAATGAAGACTTTCCAATTTGTTTATACAAAACAGCCGACAAATATTATGTAGCATCATTGATGAAGTGCACACATCGTGGATGTGAGCTTAACGTTGGCGGTGGGATTTATAGCTGTCCGTGTAATGGAAGTGAATTTAACACCAGTGGCAACGTATTAGAAGGACCTACCGACGAAGATTTAAAAACATTTAAGACCTATATTGAAAATGAAAATATTTACATCCAACTATCCTAAAGCAAGCTTACTACTCATTATATTTCTAAGCGCGAATTTTATATTCGCCCAAGAAGATGAAGTCGATTTAAAACAAAATGACAAGGACAGCGAAATGAATATGGACGCTGTTTTCACTCGTCCTGCTTTAAGTTTTGAAAAAGTTCCTGTAGCTCTCGGAGGATATTTAGAAGCAAACACCTATCACAGAACCGAAGAAGGTATTACAGATGGGTTGTCTTTTCAAGCACGAAGATTAACTATTTTCATGGCTGCTTCTATTTCAGAAAGAATAAAGTTTATGACAGAAATTGAATTTGAAGATGGTGGAAATGAGGTTGCTATTGAATTTGCAGCTCTTGATGTTGCATTTCATTCATTATTAAATTTTCGTGGAGGTATAGTAATGAACCCAATTGGTGCTTTTAATGAAAATCACGACGGTCCTAAATGGGAGTTTGTAGAAAGACCCGACGTAGCGGTCAATATGCTTGCCGCAACACTTTCAAATGCAGGCTTTGGAATGTACGGAAAAACCTATTCTGGGAATTGGATCTTTGGATATGAAGCATACATAACTAATGGATTTAACAGTAAGATTATTTCGAACGAAGAAGACAAAACCTATTTACCAGCATATAAAGAAGGTGAAAATATTTTTGAAGAAAACCATAGTGGAGAAGCGATGTTCTCAGGAAAATTAGCCATCAAGAATAGGAAAATTGGAGAAATCGGCTTTTCCTATATGGGCGGGGTATATAACAAGTTTGAGGATGATGGAGAAGAAATTGAAGACAAAGCAAGAGTAGATGTATATGCCATTGATTGGAATACCACAATTAAAGCTACGGGAACCTATATCGTGGGTGAAGCCGCAATGGTGAAAGTTCAAACGCCTGAAACATATACACAGCAATATGGAAATAAACAATTTGGAGTATTTATGGACGTTGTTCAGCCTATTTATAAAAGTAAAATCTTTGAATGGGACGACGCTACTTTTAATATTGCTGCCCGCTTCGATTATGTAGATTGGAACGTAGGTAGATTTAATGAAACAAATACAAAAATAGGAGACCAGCTCATTGCTATAACTCCTGGCATTAGTTTTAGACCTACCTCCAAAACTGTGTTCAGAGTCAACTACCGCTATGAATGGCAAAAAGATATTATAAACAACCCTGCAGAAAGAGCAGCAACTTGGTATATGGGCTTCAGTACATATTTTTAAAACTTTTCAATTGTGTTATTAATATATTAAATGATTAAGAAGCCTAATTGAGAGCAGTCGATAGCTTTATAATACTGATTATTATACAAGTATCGACTGTTTTAATACCATGTATTAAACGTTATGCATTATTTTCGACGAGCTCATTTTAGGCTCTTCTAAATTCATATGCAAGTTAATTTACTGGTTTTATTAAGAGGAAATTATTTAATTTCTATCCTTCCTTGACTATAAGTATCAATTGTCTAAATTTTCATAACTTTAGAACAAAACTAAATTGATATTTCATTTAATAAACCACTCATGAAAAAACTCAGCGCGATACTTTCCTTCCTATTCATAATCGCAATTAGTTTTTACAGTTTTTATAGCTTAATGCCTCAGTCTGGGGATATTGATATAGTACCTGCCAATGAATTTTCTATAGAAAGGTCCATGAGGACTCTTATTGAAATTTCAAAAGAACCACATTACCTTGGTTCACCTGCACACGGAGAGGTTAGAAAGTTATTAATTAATGAATTAAGAAAATTAGGTTTTGACCCACATATTCAAGAAGGCTTTAGTTTAAATCCAAGTTCTAAAACACTTAATAAGCCTATAAACATTGTGGCACGAATGGAGGGTACAGAAAGAGGAAAAGCCCTTCTATTGTTATCACATTACGATAGCGCACCCGTTCCATCCTACGGAGCTAGTGATGATGCTAGTGGATTAGTTACAATTCTAGAAGGCTTTAGAGCTTATCTAGCCTCGGGAAAGCGACCAAAAAATGATATCATTATTCTTTTTTCAGATGCTGAAGAACTTGGTTTAGATGGGGCTAAGCTTTTTGTAAATGAACATCCTTGGGCAAAAGATGTTGGCCTAGTTATAAACTTTGAAGCTCGTGGAACTAGCGGCCCCAGCAACATGATTGTGGAAACTAACGGAGGAAACTCCAATCTAATAGCGGAATTTATAAAAGCAAACCCACAATATCCAGTAGCATCCTCATTGATGTATAGCGTTTACAAAATGCTTCCAAACGATACCGATTCAACTATATTTAGAGAAGATGCCGATATAGATAGTTTTTTCTTCGCTTTTATTGATGATCATTTCAACTATCACACTGCCAATGATAATATTCACAATTTAGATACTTACTCCTTAGCTCACCAAGGGAGTTATCTACTCTCAATGCTCCATCATTTTGCCGATGCAGATCTAACGAAATTAAAATCTACATCAGACAATGTTTACGTTAACTTCCCTATTGTCAAAATGATTAGTTATCCGTTTTCATGGATTTGGCCAATGATTATTATAGCCTGTATAATCTTTATAACACTCATTATTTATGGATTTAAGAAAAGAAGATTCAACGGTAAATCTATTCTCATTGGTTTTGTTCCATTTTTAGTTTCATTACTATTTAGTGGATTAGCAGGATATTATGGATGGAAACTATTGGTATACATGTATCCTCAATATACCGAAATTCAACAGGGATTCACTTATAACGGACATTGGTATATTGCATTTTTTGTGTCGTTATCGCTGGCAATTTCATTTGCTGTCTATAAGAAATTTAATAAAAACAAAAATGAGACTTCTCTTTATATAGCACCTCTATTTTTCTGGATTCTAATCAATTTAGCCATCGCTATTTTCCTTAAAGGAGCTGCTTTCTTTATCATTCCAGTATTTTTTGGTTTACTATCGTTCTTTATCATGCTACGTCTAGAGCGACCTAATTTATTAGCAATGGCATTTTTAGCCGTACCCGCATTGGCAATTTTCGTCCCTTTAATACAGTTTTTCCCTGTGGGTTTAGGGTTGAAAATGTTAGTGATCAGCTGTGTTTTCACAGTTCTTGTTTTTGGATTGCTATTATCGGTAGTAGGCTTCTATAGGTTGAAAAAAGTGTTCAGTATTTTATCGTTACTTTTTGCTGTGCTCTTCTTTATAAAAGCACATTCTAAAAGTGATTTCTCTGAAACTCGAAAAAAACCAAATAGTTTGTTATATTATGAAGATGCTGATTCAGAAAAAGCATTTTGGGTAACCTATGATAAAAACATAGACGAGTGGACAAAAAAATATTTAGGAGAAAACCCTGATGATGCTTCTAAGTACTTAGATCGAGCTTCATACAGCAAGTATGGTTTCAACTACACCTTTGCAACCGAAACTCCGAAGAAGAACATTTTACCTTCTGAAATAATTTTGGAAAAAGATAGTGTTTTCGACAACTTGAGAAATATTCATCTAACAATTGTTCCTAAGCGAAAAGTAAACAAAATGGAACTCTATAGTGCAAATGAAGTTTCATTCATTGATTTAAAGTTTAATGGGAAGAATGCAAACGTATCTGATTCTAACACGCTATATCGTGGTACGCTGAATCTAAGTTTGATTAATTATTATGTATCTCCTAATGATTCTTTAAAAGTAGATTTCACAGTTAAAAAGGATACAGATATTTCTTTTAAATTGATGGAATACGGTTTCGATTTAATGGACAATCCTGACTTCAATATGGAAGAAAGATTAGACTATATGATGCCGAAACCTTTTGTAGCAACAGACGCTACTATATTAAAACACACTTTTTCAGTAGATTCTTTAAAAACGAAAGTTACGGACAGTATAAAAAGTAATTCAAATATATATTTAGATAATGAATAAGTCAATTGCCATTGCAGGAATGGGATGGTTAGGCCAACCTCTAGCTGTACACCTAAATTCTTTGGGTTATTCCATAAGAGGGTCGGTTACAAGCTTAGAAAAAGCTACACAGCTTCAACAAAGAGGATTCAACGCTTTCAGGATATTAATTTCGGAAAACGGAATCCAAGGACAAACAAATGTACTCTTAGAAGATGCAGATTATGCCATTGTAATGATTCCACCTGGACTAAGGAAAAACACAGGAGCGGATTTTGTACAGAAGATGGAGCATTTAATAGATGAAATAAAGAAATATAAAGTACCCAAAGTTATTTTAATCAGTAGCACCTCTGTTTACGATAACTCACAAGGCCGAGTAACCGAATCTGACTCTCCAAAACCCGAGTCTATTTCAGGAAAACAACTACACGAAGTTGAAAGGCTATTTCTAAGCTGTGAAGACATTCAAACTACCGTTATTCGCTTTGGAGGATTAATGGGAGGAAGTCGACGTCCGTTGCGATATTTAGTTGGTCGTAAGGATTTAGCAGGTGGTCATGCTCCAGTAAACCTGATTCACAGAGACGATTGTATTCATATTATTTCGGAAGTAATAAAACAAGATGCCTTCGGACACATTTTTAATGCAGTTCATCCAGACCATCCTAAGAAAGCAGATTATTATACTGAAAAAGCAAAGAAATTAGGTCTTGAACCACCTATGTTTTCAAAAGAAGGAAGTCTTGACCCATATAAACAAGTAGATTCAGAAAACTTGACGTCGATTTTAGGATACAAGTTTAAAAGAGATTTACATTACAGCTAAAGTCAATAGCTTTAGATTCTGAACACCCCTTTTTTGATTAAATAAAAACGGCCATCTTAGATTTAAGACGGCCGTTGTTTTATGGTCTTTATTTTAAAATTACCAAATACGCACTCTATCTTCTGGAGCTAAGTACATGGCATCGCCTTCTTTAATATCAAATGCTTCATAGAAAGCATCAACGTTAACTAAAGGCTGTGTAGCACGAACTTTTCCTGGCGAATGTGGATCTGTTTTAATTTGATTACGAAGCGCTTCGTCTCTTGTTTTAGTTCTCCATACAGTTGCCCAACTCATAAAGAATCGTTGCTCTGCTGTTAAACCATCAATATCATCTGGACGACCGTTTTCTTTATAGAAACGCTGTAGCCCATCATAGGCGCCTAATATTCCTCCAAGGTCACCAATGTTTTCTCCTAAAGTAAACTTTCCATTGATAAACACACCATCTAGAACCTCAACATTGCTGTATTGTTCTGCAAGCTTATTTCCTCTCTCGGTAAAGTTTGTCAAATCTTGATCTGTCCACCAGTTCACTAAGTTTCCGTTTGCATCAAAACGAGATCCGCTATCGTCGAAAGCATGTGAAATTTCATGGCCAATTACAGCACCCATTCCTCCGTAGTTAACAGCTTCATCTGCTTTATAGTCGTAGAAAGGTGGCTGAAGAATTGCTGCCGGAAACACGATTTCATTATTAAACGGATTGAAATAAGCGTTTACTGTCTGTGGACTCATTCCCCACTCTGTGCGATCTACAGGCTCATTTATCTTACTCAGGTTATAGTTTAAATTCCATTCTTGAACTGCAACCATATTATCATAGAAAGTATTGCTTTCTTTTACTTCCATAGAAGAATAGTCTTTCCATTTATCTGGATATCCAATTTTTACAGTAAAATTATCAAGCTTTTCAATTGCTTTAACTTTTGTACTATCGCTCATCCAGTCTAAAGCATTAATTCTGTCTTTATAAGCAGCGATCACGTTATCGATCATAATTTCTGCTTTCTCCTTAGCTTCTGGAGGAAACATTTCATCTACATATAATTTACCTAAAGCTTCACCAACACTTCCGTTTACTGTTTCTAAAGCACGCTCTTTCGCAGGCTTTTGTTTTTCAGTTCCCTTTAGTGTTTTTTCATAGAACTCCCAATTTGCTTTTTCAATTTCTGTAGAAAGCATATTCGCTGAATCATTTAAAGTTGACCAACGCATAACTGTTTTCCATGTCTCGAAATCTGGT
>DATGMT010000024.1:0-12057 GCA_035307265.1 Aequorivita sp. | reverse complement strand
AATCCCTAAAAACACCTTACTGATAAGAGAAGGTCAGGTCTGTAAGAAGCTTTATTATGTAAAGAAGGGAATGGGCAGAAGTTATTACCTTAAAGCCGATGGGAAAGAAGTGACACAATGGTTTTTTGGTGTAGGAAAATTCATGACAAGTGTTGATAGTTTTTTTCAACAAAGCCCAAGTTTGTATTACTTAGAAACACTTGAGGATTCTATAATTTACTCCATCTCGAATACACAAATGGACCTCCTTTTGTCTAAATATCACAAAATGGAGCAAATAGCTAGATTGGCGTCTATAGAAATGCTTACCAAGGTCGTCAATAAGCTAAATGCCATTCAATTTCAAACAGCTCGCGAACGCTATGAGTATATGTTAGCCGAATTTCCCGATATTTCTTATCGAGTACCACTTGGCCATATTGCTTCCTATTTAGGAATGACTCAAGAAACTCTTAGCAGAATCCGAAAAAACTAGGTTAATAGGCTATAATAGTTTTTTTTGATATAGGTCAAAGGAACTCTCTGTTATCCTCATTAACTTTGCACAGTATTAAAAAACATAACGATGCGAATCTATTATAGTATCTTCAACTTTCTGTTTATCAGTGTTGTTGGATTGTTTTCTACAACTAGCCATTCACAACAACTAGACCCTGTTTTACAAGATTTAATAAACAAAGGTGTTCAAAAAAGTCAAGCTGTGAATATCAACGCTATTCAGGCCGAACAAGCAAAAGTGGATCGACAATTGGCTAAGTCTGTTTTCATACCAAAAGTCAATCTAAATGGAAGTTATACTCGTTTGAATGATGACATTACTTTTGATGACGACACTCAAAACTTATTGCTCGCAACTCAGAAATTATTAATAAAAGAAAAAGCAAACATACCTTTTAACGCTCCATTTCCAGAGGGAGTTCCTTTACAAGACCCTCCAAACTTACAAGACAAAAATATTTTAAAAACCTCTGTAGATGTGGATTGGGTTCTCTTTAGTGGTTTTGAAGCTAGCAACGCCATAAAAGCAAGCAAACACAAAGAGTCTTCACTTAATTATCTTGGCATGGCCGAGAAAGATAAAGTGGCTCTAAAAGTAATTGAGACGTATGATAAACTCGCATTAGTTTACGCTTCTGAAAAAGTAATAAACACCTCTGAGCAATACCTGAATGAACAGGAGCATTTTGTAAAAAAAGCTATTGAAAACGGTCTTGCAACTCCAATTAGCCGTAAAAAAATTGAGTTAGCAAAGCAACAGTTAGCTGGAAAGAGACTGGAATTTGAGCACAACAAAACATTGTTAATCGAAGCTCTATATCAACTCACAGGCGAAAGTCGGAACAATTTAAGATTGCTGAGACCGCAACTTGAATCATTCAGCCTTGAATCCATTTCCAATACAGAAAAACGCAATGAGATTAAAGCTTTAGAAGAAGCTGAACAAGCAACTATCTATAAGTCAAAAATGGAGCAAAGTCATTTCATTCCTAAAGTAGCTTTAAAAGGACATTATGAATTTATTGAAGAATACCTTTCTCTCCTCGATCCTAAATGGTATGTGGGTGTAGGAATCCAATGGAATATTTTTGATGGCAACCAATCGCGCTTAAAATCAAAGAAGTCTAAGTTAGAAAGTCAAATCTATAGAGAGCGAATTGAAGAAGCAGAAGAGATGATCGACCTTAGCATTGTAAAAGCTGAACAAACGTATCAATCCACATTACAAAATTCGAAAATAGTTGAAAAAGAAATCGAGTTAGCGACTGACACATACGAAATGGTCAATCGACAATACAAAAACGATTTAGCATCTATAAATGATGTTTTAGATGCTTTAACCGATTTGGAAAAAGCTAATTTCAAACTACAAGAATCCTTTTTTGACCAAAGAAGAGCCGTAACCGAATTGCTCCATGCCAAAGGAGTTTTAAAATATTAAAGCTCAGCTATCAGTCAATAAAGAGCTTTTCACCACCAATCAAGATCATAGAACAAAAGAAACTATAAAGATGAAATCAACTAAAACCATACTACTCGGCCTCGTCTCCCTACTTGTATTAAGTTCATGCAGTGACGATAAAATAACTACAGAAAGAGGTAAAGTAAAATTTGAAACAATATCTCTTAGTAGTAAACTTGGAGGAAGAATTTCAAACATATATGTAACCGAGGGACAAGAAGTTAAAAAAGGAGACACCCTTGCTTATATCGACATTCCTGAAGTAACTGCAAAAATGATGCAAGCAGAAGGCGCTATCACCTCTGCTCAAGGGCAATTAGACATGGCGTTCAATGGAGCTACTACAGAGCAACTAAGCCAAATAGAGCAAAAGCTGAATTCAGGAAAAGCACAATTAGAGTTTGCTCAAGAGTCCTATAACCGACTAGAAAACATGTATAAAGACTCTTTAGTGAGCAAGCAGCAATTTGATGAAGTCAGAATGAAATTATCCATGGCACAGGCTCAAGTTGACGCCTTAGAAGCCAAAAGAACGGAAGTTAGAAAAGGCGCTCGTTCTGAACAAATTGAACAAGCCAAAGGACAGTTAGATAGAGCTCTAGGAGCAAAAGAAGAAGTAGCTTCTGCTGCAAGTGAAAAATACATTATCGCACCAACGGACATGTCTATAGAGACAGTCAGTTTAGAAGTGGGTGAATTATTAACCCCAGGATATGCCTTGTTTAATGGATATAAGAAAAACAGTGTTTACTTCAGGTTTACAATTCCCGAATCGAAAATCTATGATTTCAAACCCAATCAAAAGTTAACGATAGAAAACCCGTATACAGGTGAGGAAGTAGAAGCAAAAATTATAGCAATAAACCAATTAGCACAATATGCAAATATCACTAGCACTGCTCCCTTATATGGATTAGATGAATCTATATATGAATTGAAAGTAGTACCTACAGAAAATGTAGAAAACATGACTTTCTATTTAAATGCAACGATGCTCATTAAAGAGTAAGGTTTTTTATTGCGAACGAATTGAAACGACATAGACTAATACTTATGTCCTTTGTAAAACAAGATTATGAATAAATTCACACGACTACTTCGAATAGAATTTAAGCGTATTTTCTCTAATGATGTACTGCTAGCCATCTTTTTTGGTGCACCCATTTTATATGGTTTTTTATTCGGCTATGTATATCAGCAAGCCAAAGTTGTAGACTTACCCATCGTTATTGTAGACCAAGACAGAAGTCCAACAACCGATAAAATCATTGATGCATTTGACGATAATGAGGGCTTATTAGTTAGCGAAGTACGTTTCACGGCTGGAGATATTATTTCAAAGATGCCGACAGAACAATATGTGGCAGTTATAACCCTGCCCAGCAATTTTGAAGCCGACGTTCTACAAAAAAAACATCCTGAAATTCGAGTAGATTTAAACATGGCTAATATTCTGAACGCGAATACTGCGAGCAACAATATTCAGTCTGTTCTAATGACACTGAATGCAGGTATGGAAATTGAGGGCCTTAAAAAACAAGGAATGCATCCTGCACAAGCTTTAAGTTCATTTGAAAGCTTTAAGATTAATTTCAATAAACTTTACAACTCAACAGGAAACTATGTTACGTTTATGCTTCCTGGTTTGTTAGCAGGTATTATGCAACAGATAATTTTCTTGGCAATGGCTTTAGTTTTCTCAAGAGATTTTGAAGATGGATACTTTGGAAAATTAGTAAAAGAAAGTAAATCCTCTATCTATCACATTGGATTAAAAGCCACACCGTTCTTGCTTATGCTTCCTCTAGTTTGGCTAGCTGTTAGTTTGTTTTTCCCTTACTTTAATATAGATGCAAGTATTTTCAATTTCCCCATGTTAGTTTTAGCAACGCTATTGACCCTTGCTTCAATGGCTATTGGAATGTTGTTTTCTATTGCGATTCCGAGTCAGTTAAAGGCCACAGAACTTCTAATGGTTATTTCTACTCCAGCATTTATTTTAAGTGGATTTACTTGGCCCACAATGGCAATCCCACAAGCAATTACAAATATTGCTCAGTTTATTCCTTTGACACAGTTTTTAAGCGGATTTAGAAAAATCGCTTTCTATGGAGGGAATCTATCTTCTGTAAAGTCTGAAATAGGAATGTTGGTTTTGATTACGCTTGTTTCCTTCGTTGCAATGGCGATATTACTACAGTTTAAAATTTATCGACTTAGAAAAAAACAAACAGCTGAAGTAGAATAAGTCTAATCTTGCAGTTGTAATTCATTTACAACTATCTCTTTTAAGCATCAAAAAACTTTATTAGAAATTCCTATATTACACCCTTGTTAAAAACCACTTAGATTTACACTTAAACCAACATCATGAAAAACCTAATAACACTTCTATTTTTGATGCTTTTCACCTCAGCTATGCATGGGCAGACAATACCCAAGGAAGAGGTTATTGGCACCTGGCAAGTCATTAGGGTTGTTGAAGAAGGAGCAAAGCCTGGACTAGGTGAAGAAATGATTGGATCATTTTTCGACATATATCCGGATTACAAATTTCAACTTAGAATGAAGCGAAACGATAGACCTTCAAAAGGTTATGATGAAATATTCGGAAACACTTCTTGGAGTTATGACGAAACTCAACAAACTATAACGCTCAATGATGGTCGCTTCCCTATTAAAGTTTCTAAAGATAGTAATAAGACATTTTTTGAATTAGTTGGAATTGGGCTAAAACTTCAAGTTCAAAAACCTATGTAATTTACATAGTACTTGACCCAACATCTTCTTTTACCCTTTAACTACTGCTAGCGGAGTTAACTCTATTTTAATATCTACTAAATCTTTCTGTAGAGCCATAACTTCCTTAATGTCTTTATAGGAGCTTGGAGCTTCATCCAAATCTTTTTTGTGCCTTAGTGCATGTAAGACTCCCATACTTTTCAGGTGAGACACTTCTTTTTTAAGATCTAAGCTTCTTCTTGCTTCAGCGCGGCTCATTACGCGCCCGGCGCCATGCGAACAAGAATTAAATGACAGTGGATTCCCCTTTCCTTTAACCAAGTAGGAACTTGTTCCTTGAGAACCAGGAATCATACCCCACTCCCCTTTTTCTGCACGGGTTGCACCTTTTCTATGGACCATTAATTTCTCTCCATAATGCGTCTCCCAAGCCGCAAAGTTGTGAGGTTTATTTATAAAGTTTGAAAATTCTACAGTTGGTATAATCTCTTCAAATGCATCCTTCACCCGCTCCATCATAAGTTTTCTGTTTTGTAAAGCAAAGTTGATACAATAGTTCATTTCATTGAAATAGCTATCATATTCATCAGTTCCTTTAAGGAAATAAGAAAGGTCTTTTGGAATATTATTACCGCGTTTTTTGGTCTCTTCTACTGCTTTTTTATGATAGTAATTGGCTACGGTATAACCAATATTTCTAGATCCAGAATGTACCATAATCCAAATATATCCATCTGAACCTCTTTGAATTTCAACAAAATGGTTACCTCCACCAAGAGTGCCTACTTGATATTTTCCTCTCTCAAACTCTTTTGAAACTATTGGCAGGTTTTCTTCTAAAGGCGGCATCCATTTTTCATCTTGCTTTTCGTTGTGATGCTTAAAACCTACAGGAATAGTTTCACGAATCCTACCCATAATTTTCTTTAAATCATCTAGATCTATACCCTCCAAATTAGTTCGTAAAGAACACATTCCACAGCCTATATCAACTCCAACTGCGTTAGGAATAATAGCTTCTTTACTAGCCAATATCCCTCCAATTGGCATTCCGTATCCTTGATGAGAATCGGGCATAATAGCGATATGTTTATAGGCAATATCTAGATTGGCCAAGTTCTTTGCTTGTTGCAATGCTCCTTCTTCTAGATTATCCAACCATAATTTAATAGGGATTTGCTCTGTTTCAATTTTTTGTACCATATTTAAAATATACGAATGTTTCTATCGAAAAGCAAGAGCTAACAAACGAACTGTATGAATCATTAAAGAAAGTTTTGTAATTTTATTTTTGGTAAATTTTAAAACCTTAGTATTATGACAAAGACAACCTTTGATGTAGTTTTTATAATATGTTTTACGGCAATTTTAATTCTTCTAAATGAGCTAGGTGTTTTAAAGCCATATTTCCATGTCCTTTTGATTCCAATAGTAATTTTCTCTTATTATATGGGACAGTATTCTCAAAGAAAACATGGACGCAAAACGGGTAATTAACTCTTTTCTAAAGCTATTAGTAATGTTTGAGAAAAGAAACAAGATACTTCGATTTCGCTATCCGTAATCTCCGCTTTGGCTGATAAACCTAGTTATCATCACGACAGTTTTACGGGAAAAGGTAGATCTCATTGAAAAACTGCCCGAGATCCCTTTGGCGTAGTTTTAACCGAGGCCATCTAAGTTTAGTTGGACAACAGTGCTTGTTTTTTAAAACACTTCGTTTTTAAACCATTAAATATAGTAAAAACACTAATGAGGTTCTCATGGACTATCCATGGACTATCCATGGACTATCTATGGACTATTTATGATGTTGATTTGCGTGATAAAGAACAATATTTAATTACACGGTAAGATTTCATTCAAAACTTTACTATTTACTTATCGAACAACCAACAGGGGCATTCTTCTATTTCTAATAAGAAGGTCGTTCGTTACACTACCAACAAACAGTTTGGTGAGTTTACTCCCACCTCTAGCAGATACTACAATAATATCAGAATCATTTTTTTCGGCATGATTTTCTATTGCTTCTACAACAGATAAATCTTCTCTATATGTGTATCGAAAAGGAATTTGCTCTGAAAGTTTAAACTTTTTTCGAAATTGCACCACCTTTTCTTTTAAGTGAATTTTAGTCTTATCAATCGCTTTTTCAGTGTTTATATACGGGAAGAAAAAGGAAGGAATATTGTAAACATGGAGTCCTTCAATCATTCCTCCAGAACGTTCTACTAAGCTTTTTGCAACTTCAAAGCATCGAGCAGAACTAGAGCTAAAATCGGTTGGCACCAATACGTTTTGCATTTCCCGCTTAGCCTCCTCTGGCACCAGTAAAACATTAGCTTCAAGCATTCGAGCTAATTTTTGGTTTAGTGCTCCCGTTCCTTGCAACTCATCTTTATTCCCTAGGACCATTATATCAATTTTATACTCCTTAGCAAGGTGACTAATAATGCTTTCGGTATAATCATCGGAAGTTATAAGCACGGTATGGGGAACATCTGCTGTGTAATATTTTTCAATAGTTCTTTGAAGTCCACGATCAACAATGTCTTCAACCGTTATTCCTTCTTCAAGAAACTCGTCGTAAAGATCATAAAGCTTGTATTGTTTTATATTGTGAGTAAAATATAAATGTTCGATATTCCACACTTTACACAGAAAGCTAACATACTCTAACAGTATAGGATCCATTTCGGTGAGATCTAACGCCACCATCAATTTCAACTCGTTCTCTAAATTAATTCTCTTGGTCATGCTAAATATTTAAATCTGTTATTGAGGATATATCCAAATGGTTTATAAATCAGTTGTAGTTGGTTTATTCTTTGATTTTACTTCAGGATCAATCTTACTTAAATTTTTCTGTTCGCGCTCCTCATTTACTAGCTGAAGAACATTTTTTCGATAAGTTTCTCTTTCCAGCAGTTTTTCTTTCCTTTCTTCTTTCTGATAATCTTCGTTAACTCCTCTAAACAGTGAGAAACACATTAACACCAGAAGAATGGCGAAGGGCAATCCTGAGATAGTTACAACAGTTTGTAGCGCATCTAAACCACCTCCATACATTAACACCGAAGCAATTACTCCAGTTGCAACAGCCCAAATTACTCGTTGATATTTTGGGGTTTTCATTTTACCTCCAGAAGTAATACTGTCTACCACTAGAGCTCCAGAGTCGGCAGAAGTAATAATAAAACTACAAATCAATATTACACCTAATGATTTTAGAAGAATAGCAAGTGGGAACTTATCGAAAAACACATAAAGTGCAGTAGAAATATTGTCGTTTACGGCAGCAATCATCGCTGTATCTCCAAGAAGTATATCGCGCATTGTAGTTCCTCCAAATGCACTAAACCATAAGAAAGTTACCAATGCAGGTAAAATCAAAACACAAAGAATAAATTCTTTAATTGTTCTTCCTCTAGAAATACGAGCAATAAAAGTACCCACAAATGGCGACCATGAAATCCACCACCCCCAATACATAATAGTTCTCATTTTTTGCCAATCGGTTCCTCGTAAGGATTCTGTCCACGTCGACATATCAACAAAGTGGACCAAATAACTACCTAGGTTTTGTATATATGCTTTAAAGATAAAAGTTGTTGGCCCTAAAATCAATACTAACAGGAATATAGCCGATGCTACGCGCACGTTCAATTTACTCAACATTTGAACCCCTCTATTTACTCCACTAAAAGCTGAAATAGTTGCTGCTAATGTTACTCCCACAATAATTATCACTTGATACATTAGTGAACTTGGAACTCCAAAAACGTGGGTAAGTCCGGAGTTAATCTGTCCTACACCAAATCCAATTGTTGTTGCTAGCCCAAAGAGTGTAGTTATCACTGCCATAATATCAATCACATCGCCCATCCATCCGTAGATTCTATTTCCTAATAAAGGATAGAATGCAGATCTTAACGTGAGCGGCATTTTTCTATTGAATGTGAAATATGCCAAAGACAGTCCCACTACCGAATAAATCGCCCAACCATGAATTCCATGGTGTAGGAAGGAAAAGTTAATAGCTTCTTGTGCTATAAGCGCGGGATCCTCACCAGCCAATCGTGGTGGATTTAAAAAATCTCTAACAGGATCGGCAATACTAAACAATACAAGTCCGTTTCCAATTCCAGCACTAAATAACATAGCAAACCAAGCCCACAAGCTAAATTCCGGTTTAGCACTTTTTCCTCCAATTCGGATTTTTCCAAATTTGCTGAAAGCCATATAAAGGCAAAAGACTATAAATAAATTTACGGCTAATGTATAAATCCATCCTCCATGGGAAGAAACAGCAGTTTGAGCCATTCCAAAATAATAATCGGCTTCCTCCTCGAATACAAGGGTGAACGCAACACTAAATATTACAACTGCAAGCGCAGAAAAGAACACAGTTTTATTAACCACCAATCCAAGAAACTTGGAGGTGCTTTCTTTGCGAGTGACTTTAATCGACATAAAGTTTTATTTTTTTGATAAAATGAAAAATAAGTCTAATCTCATAGACCTAAAGATATTGAAAACCTAAAAATACACTACAACTACTTGATAGTTGAAAAATTAATCAACAACAAACACCTCGAATGATGGGAGGTTGAAAAAATGGGATATGAAAAATATAGTGAATCTTTTTGGCTTCAGATAACTTGAAGTTACGGAGTTTCATAGTTGGTTTTCTAATTTTACGCCCCTCATTATACCAAAAATATATTTCTCAAACAAATCTGTATACTTTATCTTTTTTAAAAACAAACAAAAGTCTATTCTAACCTATAGAATATAAGCTAATTATAGAATTAGTTCCCTCCTATTCTTTGCCATAAATCTGCGAGAAGTTTTTTAGCATCACTCCTGTCCTTTGGCTCTTCTATTATTTTCAACTCGTCATTTTTCTTTTCAAGAATATAACTGAAAGCATATTTATCTGTATCTGGATCAACACTCATCAGTCCAAAACGAAGATCATTAAAGAGCATTTGTCCATCTCGTTCGGTGATAGTGTACCAACCTTCAGCTACTTTAATTAAACGCTGAATTTTATCTTCTTCTTTCAGACTACCGAGCGCTTCATGATTTTTTGGATGTAAATGAAATTGAATGGGTTGTGTATCGAAAAAAGAGTAATTTCCAATTAAAAAAGAATCTTCCGTTTCAATATTTGCGGTCCACATAATAGTGTTAAACGGACTAGGCTTGGTTTGCATAGAAATATAATCTATTTCTTGATCGACAAGTGCTTTCTGAAACTTTTGAAAAGTAATTCCTTTTAGAATGATAGTCAAAACCATATAGCTACTACTCACGATCAAACCAAGATTGTTGAATTTTCGTCTTTTAGCGCTGCCACGTTTTTGGAACATTGCTAAAATCAAAAAGAATAAAAAAGGAAGTGTATAAAGCGGATCGATTACAAATATGTTCTTATATGCCAATCGTAGGTCAAAAGGCCAGAACAACTGTGTTCCCCATGTGGTATGTGCATCTAATAGTGGATGAGTTACAAAAGTTAGAAACCAAAACCACCACCATTCCTTTAGGCTAGCTCGTTTATCCCAAAGTGCAAGCAGCCAAGCGAACAGAAAGCCCACTCCAACGGCAAAAACTATAGAATGTGTGAAGCCTCGGTGTATTTCTAAAGCAGTAACTGTATCGGTAAAATATCCTGCAGCTACATCAAAATCTGGAATAGTCCCTGCTAAAGCACCGAGTGCCATTGCCTTATTTCCAATCTTTTTTCCTAAAACTGCCTCTCCAACAGCAGCACCTAAAACAATTTGAGTGAGTGAATCCATAGTCGTCTCCCTAGCTCTTGAAAGTGGAATTAATAATTGTTGTAAAAGACCCTACTATCATTATCATTTTTGAATTTTAAAGTGTTCTTTCTTATTTAGCGGAACCTAATCAACTATCTCCATTTTTTTCAATAAAAATGAAGCATTCATATTTTCACAAATTCCAGGCTTAAACGTGTAATCGAAAAAGAGTTCATCATTAATAATCTGAGCATCGAAATAGTAGTTTTTCACTTCGGGCATTTCGTCTGCTGCTTCACATAAACTTAAATCATGTGTTGCAATAATCCCTGTGGAATTACTGCCGACAAGTTTTTCAACAAACTTTCTGGAGCCAATAGCTTTATCTGTGCTATTTGTACCTTTTAAAATTTCGTCTAAAATGATGAAATAGCGATCTCTCTTGATTTCATCTACTATAAATTTAAGTCGCTTTAACTCGCTAAAGAAATAGGACTCATCATCTGTCAAACTATCTGTAGTACGCATACTAGTAATTAGTTTAATAGGGTTATACACTGAGCTTATAGCACAAACAGGCAATCCAATATTCCCCATGACAATTTGTAAAGATACCGTTCTTAAAAATGTACTTTTTCCAGCCATATTTGCTCCAGTGACTATAAAGAACTCTTCAGAGTCTATCTGAATGTCATTAAGAACCATAGTGTCTTCCTTCAATAACGGATGCCCAGCGCCTTTCACTTCACGAACGGATTTTTGTTCACTAATCCTTGGAAAAACATATTTAGGGTAATTAAACACAAAATGCCCTAAGCTGTTATAGGCATCAAAAAATGTAATAGCATCAAACCACGATGAAGCTTGAGGTCCGAATGTTTCGATCCAATTTTCTATTTGATAGCTTTGGCGAAGATCACGAAGAAGAAACCCATTTGCAAGCTGACCAAAAATCATAATATTACCTTGCTCTAGCGAGTCTAAATGTCTTGCAAATTTCTTTAAGACCGTAGAAGCTTGGGTAGTTGAACTCACAACTTGATTTCTATTTTCCACTAGTAAATCTGCAGAGAACGTTTCATTTTCTATTTCTAGAAGCAGCTTATGGAATTGTCCAAATGTACTCTGAACCTTAGAGGTTTTATCTGTTAGCTCCTTTATTTTTTTTCCGTATTTCCCACTAATTCCTAATCCTATAAAAAGCCATGTCAACGTAAAATAGCCAGAAATAACTCCAAAATAATTACCAACAAACAAAACTAAAGAGACAATTGAAAAAGCTACAGATACTGGTTTAACCCATTTTGGAACAAATTTCTGATAATCTTTTAGCCAGCTAGCCACTTCTTCCGAGGAAACCTCTGTTTCAACTTGGGCTGCTATTGCAGAGAATTTTTGGCGCCACTCAGGTTTCTTTGCCATTTCTAAAATAGCCTTTTGTTTTTTGACAATTTCTTGAGTCGAGTTTTCGGTCATGAGCTTTGCAAGAAGATCAGATCCACTGTCTAAAGCAGTTCGATTCATATATTGAAAAAAAGAGCCACGTCCAAAAAGATCAATATCCTGACTATAAAAATGTAGAGG
>DATGMT010000023.1:0-2311 GCA_035307265.1 Aequorivita sp. | reverse complement strand
ATTATTCCAAGGAAGATTAATACCAATGCCAATACAACCGCCTGAATGGGTTTTGTGATGATGTTTTTTAACATTGCTTTATTTTTCTTCTTTAGCTTTAATTAGAACCCCTTCTTCAACTTTATGGAAGCCAGTTAAGATGACAGCATCACCAGGATTTAAACCGTTGGAAATGATGTAATACTCATCAGATACACCATCGATTTTAATGGGTGTTAATCGTGCTTTATCGTTTTCGTCGATGGTATACACAAACGTACGGTCCTGGATATTAATTACCGCCTCTTGAGGAACCAAGATTACCCCGGCTTTAGATTCTTTCAATCGTATTGTTCCAGTGGTTCCCGAACGCATCACTTCTGTAGAGTTTGGAAAAGACGCACGTAAAGAAATAGAACCAGTACTTCGGTTAACTTGTCCAGAAACAGCATCTACCTCACCTTTTTCTTGATATTCCATTCCATCGGCTAAGAATAAAGTAGCTTCTGGTAGGATCGAACCTAAGGAGTTACGTGTAGAATCTTTTTGTATCGTCTTGTTTTTAGTAAAGTATAAATAATCCGATTCAGCCATACTAAAGTAGACATATACGTCGCTCACGTCTGAAAGAACAGTCAATGGATTTTTTTCACCTCTGGTCACCAAGTTCCCAATTCGTTTTGGAATCATTCCGATATACCCTTGAACAGGAGCTTTAATAATCGTACGGTCCAGACTAATTTGCGCACTTGCTACGGCTGCTGAGGCACGTGCTAAAGAGGCTTGTGCAACTTCGTAATTGGCCATTACTGCTTGTAATTGAACTTCTGCAATAACTTCGTTTTCAACTAAAGGTCGTAATTTATCAACTTCTAACTTTGCGTTTTTAAGTTTCGCGCGTTCAATGTTTGCAGTCGCCCTTTCATTGTTGAGTACCTCAGTATAAGTAGAAGGGTCAATTTTAAACAGCGGTTGGTTTTCCGTTACATACTGTCCTTCATCCACATAAATCTCTTGTAATGCACCTTCAACTTGAGAACGAATTTCTACGTTTACCTTACCTTCTATGGTTCCAATGTAGTCCTTGACTGTGATTGCGGTCGTCGTATCCACTATCATTACGGGTAAGTTTAGATAGTTCTTTGATGTATCTTCATCTGCTGAACATCCCGTTATAATAGCTAAACCTATAAAGAAAAAAATTTTAAATTTCATATTTTTAATTGTCTTGCTTTAAAGGAAAA
Organism: Aequorivita sp.; assembly: GCA_035307265.1. GTDB lineage: Bacteria > Bacteroidota > Bacteroidia > Flavobacteriales > Flavobacteriaceae > Aequorivita. Next base: position 1,088 of record DATGMT010000023.1, on the reverse strand, counting down.
GTTGACTAGGATAATCTAAATTATTGTCCTTTTAAACCTTCCTAAATGTGTAGTAAACTATCGTTAAAGCTTCGATATTCTATTTCTTGTTCAAACATATTATTTTAATTCCAAATTTTATGATTTTTATGTTTTTTTAGGAAAAGTGGGGAATGGTGAAAATAATCTGAATTTAAGGTGTCTGGTTATTTTAGAAGAAAAGGTTTTATTATAATTATTCTTCACATATCGATTTTAAATTCGTTTGGTTTTTAAGCAGTATTAAATACATATTGGAATAATTCGCTTTTAAGATTGTTAGATCATTACAAGCGGCTTCTATATTTCCGATGTGATCGTTAAAAACGATGGATTGAATTAAAAGGTATTGAAATTCATAGTCTGAACATTCAATTTTATCCATTGTAATTTCATCAATAAAAAATGAGTTTATTTTGAGGTAAAAATTAATTATTCTGTTTTTATCCTGATTTGATAAATCAAGTTTTAAAATGGTTTCTAAGTCAGGCTGATTGTTGAAGATGGAAGCGGGGCATCTTCTTTTAGTTTTTCAAAATCTATTTTAATACCGAAGTAACTTCTAAATGTCGTATACTCCTGTTGTCGTATTCTTCTTTATAAGTAATACGGCATTTATAATTTTCATTAATTTAGATTTCTCTAGAAGTTCTAACACCCAACGAACGAAAACCGATATTTTCAGCCGCTTCTGCAATGTTTTTTAGGGTAGAGCCTTCACGTGTAGTCTCTGAAATAGCCCTTAGCTTTTGTAAGGATATGGTGCGTCCATAATGCTTTGCAATCATGCGAAGGCAAGTGGGACCGCAATCCATTGCGTCAGGTTGTTTGTAGAAGGGGAACTTTTTCATTCTTCTCCCCAAAGTTTTGCGTTGATTTCCGCAATTTTATCGTGATCTATTGTAAATCCATTTTCATTTGAAATGACTCCGCATTCTGACAATGTTTTATATCCTTCTTCTCCTTCCCACTTGGCGATGTATGGGTTGTAGTTGCATTCGGTTGTATTATACATAGTCTTTTTAGATATTGACTTTTCTCTCTTGATATTAGTGATACAGCAATACCTA
>DATGMT010000022.1:0-13190 GCA_035307265.1 Aequorivita sp. | reverse complement strand
ACTTCCTGCATATTGAATATACGGATCATCGTTGTGAAGCGTAGATAAAGCAGCTATAAAGTTTGCTTCGTTTTCTGCAGCAAAACCAATTTGATGCGCTTGTTCGTGACAAGCAACAACGGCAAACTTATAGGTGTTTATTAAACTATTTGCTTGAGCTTCGCCTGAAAACGGATTTAAGTATCCGCTATACCCCATATATGTTAGGCCTAAGCTCCAACTACTGTTTTTAAGGCTTTGTGGGTAGAATGCTAATTTCGAAAACTCTTTTTCCAGATTCTGATAACCGTTCATCGCCTTTTCAAACATCTCTTTTTGTGAATAAGGCATATCGATTTTCACACTATCTGAAGTGGCCAATTGGCGGTGAAGCGAATTGCTTTTTTCAATAAAAAGATTTGTGGTGGAAATTAATTGCTCATAGGAATAATCATTTTCTATTCCTAAAGATTGATGGAGTGGAAGCCTGTAGTAGTTGAGGCCCCACAAAATATTGAACATAAAGTAGACAATAGAAAGTGTGGCAGTAATATCCCATAAAACTCTAAAAGGTTCAAATCGCAAGCGGTAAAAGTTTCTGTAAATCCATCGAATTGCTATTATACCAATCAGTAAATAGAAAATATCTCCTATTGAGAAAGGAATCCAACCAAAGAGATATCTGGACACTTTAGAAAGAATAGGGTAGAATCCAAGACTGTAGTATTTTTCTACAAACTCAGGATAGAGCTTTAGTATTTGTAGAAGAATTATCTGTATTGGAAGAAGGAGAGTTAGAATTACAGCCGTTCGTCTTTGCATAAATCAAACTTACAAAGGAATTCTCTTCCTGCATAATTTTTATTGCGGGATGAAAAAAAGTAATTTTGCGTAGAAATAATCACGAATGCACGAAATACTTTTTAAAACCTCATAGATCTTCAAGCCCCGTGAGGTTTAGCGCTAATTTTCGTGAAACACTTTTTACTTGAAAAACATTAAACTATGAACAACGAAATAAGAAACTTAGAACCTAAAGTTCTTTGGAACAAATTTGCCGATTTAAACGCTGTGCCTCGTCCTTCCAAGAAAGAAGAACGTGTAATCGCTTTTATGAAAGATTTCGGAAAGAACCTTGGTCTGGAAACAATTGAAGATGAAGTAGGTAATGTCATTATCCGTAAACCCGCAACAAAGGGATTTGAAGATCGGAAAATGGTAGTTCTTCAAAGTCATTTAGATATGGTTCATCAAAAAAATAACGATACAGATTTTGACTTTGACACTCAAGGAATTGAAATGTATGTTGATGGAGATTGGGTTCGTGCAAAAGGGACAACGCTTGGAGCAGATAATGGATTAGGAGTTGCTACTATCATGGCGATTTTAGAAAGTGATGACATAGAGCATCCAGCTATAGAGGCGCTTTTCACTATCGATGAGGAAACCGGAATGACTGGAGCAAAAGGGCTAAAAGGAGGTCTTTTAAAAGGAGATATTCTTTTAAACCTAGATACAGAGGAGGATGATGAAATTGGAGTAGGTTGTGCTGGTGGTGTAGATGTAACAGCATCAGGTGTTTATTCCGAAGTTGATTGCCCAAAAGAATCAGTATCATATGTAGTTACTGTGAAAGGTTTGCAAGGAGGTCACAGTGGGATGGACATTATTAAAGGATTGGGGAATGCTAATAAAATGATGAATCGATTGCTTTTTGCTGCAAATGATTACTTTCAACTATCAAAACTAGAAGGTGGAAGCCTTCGAAATGCAATTCCTAGAGAAAGTGTAGCGAGCGTAGCTGTTACTTCGGAAAATGACTTTTTGAAAGCTTTAGATTCAACGAGAAAACACATAGTTTCGGAATATAAAAGTTTGGAGCCTAGCTTATCTATTACAGCAGAAAAATCTGAAGATGGATTAAGTAAAGTAATGACACAAGAAGCTCAGACTATTTTTTTCAACACTTTAAATGCTGCTCACAATGGAGTATATAGAATGAGTCCAGACATTGAAGATTTAGTTGAGACTTCTAATAATATAGCTAAAGTTAATGTTGGTGGCGGAGTTATTAAAGTAGAGTGTTTAACGCGTAGTTCTGTAGAGTCTTCTAAAAAAGAGTTAGCAAATGCTTTAACCTCTGTATTTGAACTAGCGGGATATGACGTTAAATTAGATGGTGATTATCCTGGATGGGCGCCAAACATGGATAGTCCGATTTTGAAAGTATTGGATAGTCTGTATCAAAAAATGAACAATCAAAAAGCAAATGTAGCTGCATGTCATGCTGGTTTGGAATGTGGAATTTTAGGTCAGAACTATCCCGAAATGGATATGATTTCATTTGGACCAACTATTCGAGGAGCTCACTCTCCAGACGAGCGTGCTAGTATTTTTTCAGCTCAAAAATACTGGGAATTTGTTTTGGAAATTTTAAAGAATATCCCAACGAAATAATGATTTGTTAGGATTTATAACATAAGTTTATATATTAAAAAAGGGAATCGTTTAAAACGATTCCCTTTTTTAATTGATGAGCTTTTTAGTTTATTTTTCAGCTTTAGGATCAACAATTTCAATCTCAAAGATTAATTCTGCATTCGCAGGAATTACACCAGGAACACCTCTAGGACCATAAGCTAAATGAGGAGGAATAAAAGCAGTAACTTTATCTCCAACCTTCATAGACAAGAGAGCTTCGCGGAATCCAGGAATGAACTGTGCATCCACACTGTACTCTGTTGCAATAGGAACGTATTGACCCGTAGCTTTACGCATTTCGTTTACTGTTTCATACTTTTCAGCATTCTCTAATAGGTTAGAGTCAAAAAGATGGCCATCAGCTAGGTAACCAGCATAGTTCATGAAAATTTGGTCTCCTTGTTTAGGTTGTTCACCTTCTCCTTTTTTGTTGAAGTAAAGTTCAAGTCCAGAAGGAAGTGAGTCTGCTTTAGCACGTATAGCTTTAAGCTCTTTTACTTTTTTAGCTGCTACTTTATTGATTCGTTCTTCTTTTTCTTTCTTTTCCTTTTCGAGCTTCTTCATTTCCTCAGTGAAATAAGGAACTTTAATTTTGCCTTTATTGATGATGGTTATTTTTTCAATAGTAACTGTTTCTACAGGCATATCTCCTGGCTTTTCGGTTGGTACAACTCCAATAGAATCAACTACGTCTTGTCCTTCGATTATTTCACCAAAAATAGTGTGTCGTCCATCTAACCATGGAGTTTCCTTTAAAGTTACAAAGAACTGGCTTCCATTTGTTCCAGGTCCTGCGTTAGCCATTGCTAATAGACCTTTTCTATCGAATTTTAGAGTGTCTTGAATTTCATCTGGGAAAGCATATCCAGGATTTCCTGTACCGTCGCCTTTAGGGTCTCCTCCCTGAATCATGAAATCTTTAATAACTCTGTGGAAAATTAAGCCGTCATAGAATCGCTTCCCTTTGTAAGTAGAATCTACCATTCCGTTTGTTCCTTCAGTAAGTGCTACAAAGTTTGCAACAGTTAAAGGAGTGGCTTCGTTGTATAGTTTTGCTACAAAAACTCCTTTGTTAGTTTTGAATTCTGCATAAACGCCGTTTTCAAGGTGTGGATATTGCACTTGACACGATGCGAAAAGCATTGATATAAAAAGGAGAGTAAATAATAAAGTTAGTTTTCTCATCTGAATTTGTGTTTGTATTTATGATTGGCTTGTGTGTTACTCTTTTTGTTGTTCGATAGAGTGGAGGGTGACCGTGCTTTGCACAGGTAGATTAGTTCCTATTTTTTTCTCCAATCCATAGTATCCGTAGGCTTTATATGAAGGGAATAGGAATGTTACTTTTTCTCCTTCTTTCATAAGTTTTAATCCTTCGCGAACACCCGAAATAAGTTCTTGTTTGCTTTGGTCTACTAGATAATTCTGAAGTCCGTTTTCACTTTCAGTCAAAATAACATTTCCATAGAAGTCTTTAATATCATATGTAAACTCTACAATATCACCTGTTTTTGGCATTATTGTTTTAGAAGTGTCACGTTTATTATAATAGTACCAAAAACCTTTTTCGGAAGTGAAATACGTGTGTAATGAGTCTTTTGCAATTATATTTTCAATAATATCTTTCTCATGATCATAGAGTTCTTTATTGCGTTCAGCAGACTCTTTAATGAAGCTTCCTGAATGCTTTTGCACAGGGCGCCTAGCTTCTTGACCAGAGCATGAAGCCAGTAATATTGAAAAAATAAGGATGTATAACAGCTTATTAAGCATGTGTAAGTTCGTTTTTATAACGTGGCAAGATACTAATAAATTCAGTTACGGTTTCGTTAAGAGATTGCGAACTTTTTCCTCCAGCTGCATTTGTATGACCTCCTCCGCTATAGTGATTTCTTGAAAATTCATTCACAGAGAAATCACCCTTACTTCGCAATGAAATTTTCACAATGTTCTCTTGTTTATTTTCAATGAATATTACCGCAAAAATCACACCGCTTATGGATAAAGCATAATTTACAAAACCTTCTGTATCACCTTTTTTAAAGTTATGATCGTCAAGATCCTTTTGGGTTAGTGTAATATAAGCGGTATTGTATTCAGGTAAAACTTTGAGATTGTTTAAAGCAAGACCCAATAATTTCATTCGGTCCATCGAGTTTGTGTCATAAATATTTTGATGGATAGCAGCACTTTTAGCACCTGCATCTATCAATTTAGCTGTAACACGATGTGTGGTTGAAGTAGTGGAAGGGTAACGGAATGAACCAGTGTCAGTCATGATTCCAGTATAAAGGTTGGTCGCAATTTCCTTATTGAGTTTGTCTGCTTGCCCTAAAGCATCCATAAAGTGAAAAACCATTTCACAGGTTGAACTCATGCTAACATCACTATAGGTAGCAACGGCATAGTCATCCGGTTGTTGATGGTGGTCAATCATCACAAAATTGGCTTCACTTTTTTCTAATATTAGCTGTAAATCGCCAACTCTTCCCAGGCTATTGAAATCTAATGTGAAAATGACATTAGCATCGTTAATTAACTTAGTGCTAGTTTTAACATCTTGTTCGTGTATAACTATTTCCTCTACACCAGGAAGCCATTTTAGAAAGCTAGGGAAATCATTAGGCATTACAACCTGTGTTTTATGACCTTGACTTCTCAGGAAGAAGGAAAGTCCTAAGCAAGAGCCTATAGCGTCTCCATCTGGGTTTTTATGACCTATTATTATAATTTTCTGCTGAGATTTCAACAGATTTTTAACGACCTGAATTGTTTTTTCATCCATAGTGTGGCGAAGATACAACAAAGCCATTTAACGCCAAAGTGTGAATAACCGTGACGTGGAATTGAAGCTGTTTTATACAATTTAAAGGTGTTCGAGATTATTACGTTTTGGCTTTGGCAGTATATTAAATGAAAAGTAAAGTCATTTTAAAGCTAGCCACTAGAAAGTATTTTCAGTGCAGTTTATCGAAGTTCATCGAAATTTAAGCGGTCATTTAGTGTTTTTAAAATAAATATTTAAGATATAAACAATCGCAGCCATTGATAAGAATATGTAAATCAATGATTGAAATTACTTGGAATCTTACTAGTAGTGCAGAAGTGGAGGGTGTTTAGTTATTCATTTTGTGCTTTAAAAATAAGCTTGTAGAATGTATAATATATCATTTGAATGAGAACTATTTATAACCTATTTTTGCAAAAAATTAAAATTAAAATGAGAACAAACAGAACATTTACAATGTTAAAACCAGATGCGGTTGAAAAAGGCCACATTGGTGCAATCCTTGAGAAAATTAATGCTTCAGGTTTCCGTATTGTTGCAATGAAACTTACTCAGTTAACTACAGACGATGCTAAGGAGTTTTATGCAATTCACAAAGAAAGACCTTTTTATGGAGAGCTAGTAGAATATATGACTCGTGGTCCAATCGTTGCAGCTATTCTTGAAAAAGAAAATGCAGTTGAGGATTTCCGTACATTAATTGGTGCTACTAATCCAGAAGATGCTGACGAAGGAACTATTCGTAAAATGTATGCTGCTTCTATTAGTGAAAATGCAGTTCACGGAAGTGATAGCAATGAAAACGCTGCTATTGAAGGAGCTTTTCATTTTTCAGGAAGAGAAATGTTCTAAACCATTAGAGCAAAATAAATTATCGGCTTTTTATAAGTCGTTAGTACATATTAAAACAACTTTGATAGGGGTTTGCCTCTATCAAAGTTGTTCTCCTACTAAAGCTAATTTCTTTCCATCCGGACTTATTGCCATTCTGGTAACATTTTTAATACCATATTCTGAAACAGATGCAACTCTGTGCCATTCTGCTTCTCCAAGAGTATCGTACATATAAATATCACTTCCTTTCCCAATTAAAATTTGAGTGTCGTTTAACCAAATGTAGTCATTCACCTCCATAGGTAAACCGGTTATAAAGTAACTGTCGCCAGAAGCGATATCCAATACATATAAATCTAAATAATTATTTTCATTAACAAGAGTATAACTCATTGTTTTAGTATTGGGTATTCGTTGAATAGATCTTCCTGCATCGGTGAAGAGAGTATCTACAGATTTAGATTGCAAATCTATCATTGTAAGGTCAAGCTCGTCATTGTTTAAAACAGTTGCTAATATTTTTTGGTCATTGTAAAAAGCGAAATATGCTACTTGAAGATCTTCTATAAGAACAGAAGGTTTCCCTGATTCGGCGCCATATCTATATAATCTTTGTAAGCCATTTTCATCAAGTCTAACAGCAGCAATATCTTCCGAAGATGGAAATTTTTGAGGAGAATATTCACCACCTTCAGTTTTCAGATTAACCCATCGTTTAATTTTAGTGTTGAAATTATACTCTGAAATATCTGTTTGTCCATTATTATTTCCCGCAAAAACAAGGGCTTCATTTGATATAAATGAAGGTTGATTGTCGTATCCTTCATTGTTTGAAACGTTACGAGCATTCAGTAGTTCTAAGCCAACGTAGGAGGGAAACACATCGAAAACATATACTTCCAAGTTTTCTTGAGAATAAAGGAAACTAGTAAATAATAAAGAAGTTAAAACTAAATATTTTTTCATTGAAACAATTTTTTTTAAAGTGAATCTACAAATTTTAGACCGTTATTTAATCATTGAATAGTTTGTTGTAAAATCGTGAGTTTTAATAGATAAATATCTGCTTAAAAAACAAGAGCATACATATGTTTTAGTGTCTGAGTAATATATCGAATAACTAGCCTTTAAAATAGTGTTATAGATGTGTGTTGCAAAATTCTAAAAACATACTTTACCAATCTAACCTAAATATCAATATAAGTAGGTGAAAGTTTTGCTTCTTGATCAGACAAGGTTATAAATATATACGTTTTTATAGAAGTAAACTTCCGACCTTTGTAAAACTTGTTTTAACATAAAATATGAGGATTGTCATTCCGATAATGTGGACTAATTCTCAAATTTGCTCAAAATTTTAATTATGCAAATTGTTTCTGCCGAAAAGGCTGTTTCTTTAGTAAAATCAAATGATCGTGTTTTTTTTCAAGGAGCTGCTATGACTCCTATTTTATTAATTGATTCATTATGTGAACGATATAATGAATTAAGAAATGTTGAAATAGTCCATATACATACGCATGGCGACGCAAAATATACACGAGCACCTTATACCGATGCTTTTTATCTATCCAGTTGCTTTGTTGGAGATAATGTTAGAAAAGGAGCGAACACTTTGGCGGGAGATTACATACCTGTGTTCTTAAGCGAGATTCATTGGCTTTTTCAAAGGAATATTCTTCCTCTCGATGTAGCATTTATACAAGTTTCTCCTCCAGATAAACACGGATATTGTTCGTTGGGGGTGTCGGTAGACGTAACGTTATCTGCTATTCAGACAGCCAAGAAAGTAATCGCACAAATAAATCCGAATGTTCCGCGCACTCACGGTGATGGAATTATTCACATCAACAAAATTGATTATGCGGTAGAAATAGACTCTCCCATTTATATAGCTTCGTTAGGAGAGCCTTCAGAAATTGAATCTAAAATCGGAAAGTTTGTTGCAGAAATGGTTGAAGATGGCGCAACTTTACAAATGGGAATTGGGAATATTCCAAACGCTGTGCTTCATAACTTGCACAACCATCAAAGATTAGGAATCCACACCGAAATGTTTAGTGATGGTATATTACCGCTAGTCGAAAAAGGCATTATTACGGGAGAAGATAAAGCAATTAAAAAAGGGAAGATAGTGACATGTTTTGCCATGGGAACTCAGAAGTTATATGACTTTCTTGATGATAATCCAAATGTGCATTTCAAAGAAGCGTCCTATACAAATGATACAGCATTGATTAGAAAAAACCCGAAGGTTACAGCCATTAATAGCGCTATTGAGATTGACTTAACAGGTCAAGTGTGTGCAGATAGTTTAGGCGCGTATCAATATTCAGGAGTAGGAGGGCAGATGGATTTTATTCGTGGAGCAGCACTTTCTGAAAGAGGTAAACCAATAATCGCAATGCCATCGGTTACTAATAAAGGCGTATCTAAAATAACACCGTTTTTAAAAGAAGGTGCTAGCGTAACTACAACAAGAGCGCATGTTCATTATGTAGTTACAGAGTATGGAGTAGTAAATCTCTTCGGAAAAGGATTAGAACAACGAGCAAAAGCCCTTATATCAATAGCACACCCAGACCATCTAGAAGCACTTGTAATAGCAGCGAGAAAAAGGTTTAATAATTAAATTAATTGTTTGCCCAATTTATCAGTCAAGCATAGTTGTTATATTTTTAGATAACTTTTATCATAAGAGCCCTTTAGATTTCTTATTTTTGACCAAAAGAGTCAATATATGTTTTCAAGAGCTTGTGAGTACGGAATTCGATCTGTTCTTTTTATTGCTAAGGAATCGCAGAATGATAAGCGGCCAAATATATCCGAAATTGCTAAAGCTGTAGATTCTCCTGAGCCATTTACAGCAAAAATCTGTCAACAATTGGCTCGTGACGGAATAATTCTTTCAAAAAAAGGACCAAGCGGTGGGTTTTATCTAGAGAAAGATTCCTCGTTGCTTTTAATAGATATAGTTAAATCCATCGATGGAGATTCTATATTTACTGGATGTTGCCTTGGATTATCAAAATGTTCAGCTTCACATCCATGCCCTGTGCACAACCAATTTGAAGCAGTTAGAAGCGGTTTAAAACGCATGTGCCAAAATACAAAGGTTATGGATTTGGCTAATAATCTTGAGGAGGGAGAAACATATTTGAAACTGTAGCTCTTTGTTACTCAATTAGTTTACCTTGAAGCTATATTTATTTTCTGACAAGCTTGTCAGAAAATAAATATATTCAATATATTTACACCCAATTCAATCATAGATATGTTTTCAAAAGCTTGCCAATACGGAATAAAAGCATCTGTTTATATCGCTCAGGAATCATCTAAAGGAAACCGAACGAATTTAAAGGATATTGCTCACAATATTGATACTCCTGTGGCTTTTACTGCTAAAATTCTACATCAACTTGCTAAAAGTAATATCCTCAGTTCTTTAAAAGGGCCAACAGGTGGTTTTGTCATTGAAGAAGGTAGAGCTAAAACTATATTTCTAAGTGATATTGTATCAGCAATAGACGGAGACACTATTTTTAAAGGCTGTGCTTTAGGTTTTGAAGTGTGTGATGCGTCAAAACCATGTCCTATGCATAGTAAATTTGTAGGAATTAGAAACAATCTTAGAAAAATGCTTGAGAATACTAGCCTACATGATTTAGCACACGAGCTTGTGGAAGAACTCATATTTTTGAAACGATAAATTTTTTAACCCAATTTCTGACAAAATTGTAAGAAATAATAAATTATGAAAAAAATCAATTGGATCATTGCATTCCTCATAGGAGTAATGCCTCAATTTGCATCAGCACAAGAGAAAATATCTACAGAAAATTGGCTGTCAAGTCCCGGAATAATTGGGACGTTTGTTTTGATAGCAATTGTAATGGCAGTAGCAGTTATTATTCTGTTGGTGAAGCTAAACTCCTATATCGATGGAATGAAAAGCCGTCAGCTAGAAAAAAATAGACTTGCTTTTGACGATGATGTTATTGCATTGGAAGAGTCAGAAATAGATAATATTCTAGAAAAAAGAAAGGCAGCTTTAAAATATAAACTAAGTGGCGATGAGCTAGGAGGAAAAGATGAAGCAGTTGATCATAAAGGCCTTGTTCACCATATAGAAAACAAGCCTGAAAATGCTTTTTTTGACGAAAAGAAAAAAACTCCATTGAGTATAGAAACTCCAGATGCTTTAAAAAAATTAGTGATCTATTATATAGGTGCAGCTACTGTTTGGTTGGTTTTAGGAACTCTTGTAGGTCAGTACTTAGGGATGAAGTTTGTGTGGCCCGAAATGGATCATCAAGCGGCACTATCATTCGGAAGGCTCCGACCAGTTCATACAAATATGGTGTTTTGGGGATGGTCTTCTTTAGGGATGATAGGTTTAGGGTATTTTGTTATTGTAAGAACTTCTAACATGGTAATTCACAGTTATAAATTAGGATGGATTGGTTGGTGGTTAATCAATGCGACTATCGTTTTAGGAAGTTTGACATTAATGGCGGGAATTAATAATGGGGGAGGAGAATACAGAGAATACATCTGGCCAATAATGCTGCTATTTGCAATTGCTTTGATTCTCACATTTTGGAATTTTTACAAGACAGTCGCTAATCGAAAAATATCCGAAATATACATATCAAACTGGTTTATTCTAGCTTCATTAATATGGACGATCGTTCTTTCTATAATTGGATACTTGCCGTTTTATCAAGACGGTTTGGGAGAAACAGTTATTCAGGGTTACTATATGCACCAAGGTGTTGGAATGTGGTTTATGACCTTTACGTTAGGACTTATTTATTACTACCTACCTTCATCTCTAAATAAGCCTATTTATTCATACTCGCTTGGGGTATTAGCTTTTTGGACGCAAATGCTTTTTTATACAATGATCGGGACGCATCACTTTGTGTTTAGTCCGTTACCCTGGTGGTTGCAAACAATTGCAATAGTATTTAGTGCTGGGATGGTCATACCTGTTGTTGCGGGATCTACAAACTTCTTGATGACCATGAAAGGTAGTTGGAATCATATTAGTAAAAGCTATGTACTGCCATTTTTCTTGGTAGGGACCATCTTCTATTTTGTTGGGTCGATGCAAGGATCGTTACAGGCTTTTAGGTTTACAAATTATGTATGGCACTTTACCGATTTTAATGTGGCGCATTCACATATGACGATGTACGGGATTATCGCCTTCTTTTTGTGGGCTTGTATTTATGCTATACTTCCAAAGTTAACAGGAAAAGAACCACCACAAGTATTAGTTGGAGCTCATTTTTGGTTAGCATTTATTGGGCTATTTGCCTATATGATGTCAATGATGGCAGGAGGGACATACAAAGGGCTAAGTTGGATAGATGGTAATCCATTTATCGAGTCGGTCATTCTAATGAAACCTTTCTGGGTATGGCGAGCCATTGGAGGGTCGCTCATGTTCGCTTCTCATTTAGTATTTGCCTATAACCTTTATTATATGGTGAAAAATTATAAGAGAGTCGCAATAGAGGTAAAGTCAAAAAAAGTAGAGAAAATAACTGTTTAATAAGATATATAAATGCTCAACTTTCATAAAGAACATAAAAATTTGGTGCTCACGGCTGGAGTAGTTTTTATCGCCTTAAGTATAATGGTGGCAATATTACCAGCATTCCAAATGCAGGAGACCGAACCAATCCCTGATCAAAAACCTTTAACTACTCAGGAAGAAAAAGGACTCAGAATATACGTTTCTGAAAACTGTATGGCTTGTCATACTCAGCAAGTTAGAAACATAGAAATGGACAATATGTGGGGGAATAGACCATCAATTCCATCAGATTATTATTACAGCAAACAAAGATTAGATGTTTGGCGTCAATCACCTTCGCTTCTTGGAAGTGAAAGAACAGGTCCAGATCTTACAGATATTGGAAGAAGACAACCAAGCGATGATTGGCATTTGCTTCATCTATACAATCCACGGGCTGTTGTTTCGGCTTCTGTGATGCCTTCATATCCTTGGTTGTTTAAAGAAAAGGATAGCACATTGGTTAAAGATAATGATAAAACTATTTCGGTGCCGAAGGAGTATTTCAATAAACGAGGGAAAAAAATAGTAGCTACCGAAGATGCACTAGCTTTAGTAGAATACCTTAAGTCGCTTAAACAAACCGAAATGCCTGGAGGAAATTTAAGTGAATTTATTCCTGCATTAAGAAAAACTCAAACCGAAGGAATGGGCGATGGCAAATCGGAGAGTGTTGATGGAGCAGCACTTTACAAACAAACCTGTGCAGCCTGCCATCAAGATAATGGAAAGGGTATAGCAGGAGCATTTCCTCCTTTGGCCGGAAGTTCTGTTGTCAATAAAGAAGATACAGAGTTGTTAATTCGTATTGTGATTCAAGGATATAATGCCAGACCCGATTATGGTGTAATGCCAGGTTTTGGAGACCAACTAAATGATGCAGAAATAGCTGCAATTCTTACACATGAAAGAAGTAGCTGGGGAAATAGCGCTTCAGAAGTTACTGAAGAGGACGTGAAGAAAATTAGAGAATATGTTGAAAAAGAATTAAACCCATAAGTTATGAAAAGGATACTTCAAATAAGTGTTGTTTTGTTTTTACTTGGTCAGCAGACTGTCTTGGCATGCGATGTATGTAAAAAGAACCAACCCACAGGATTTAAAAATATTACTCACGGTGCTGGGCCATCGGGAAATTTCGATTATGTGATTATGGGAACAGCTTTAATAATTGTTTTAGTCACCTTATACCTCAGTTTTAAATACTTACTAAAACCTAAAGAGAACAACCCAGACCATATCAAAAACATAGTTAAGAACGAAGGATTTTAAGCCATGGAAGATAACAGGATCATAAAAGTATTTTTAGACGACGACCCTAAACCTTTCGCGTCTTTTGCACCACCAGTGAAAATTGTGTTGGATACTACCAAAATTCCCGATGGAAAACACAAGTTGCGCATTGTAGCAAGATCTTCAAATGGAGTGGAAGGACTGCGTGAAATTCCATTTGTTGTGAGAAACGGACCCGCGATTTCAGTTGTGGGAATAAAAGATAATGAAACTGTAGACACACAGGTGCCA
>DATGMT010000021.1:0-3316 GCA_035307265.1 Aequorivita sp. | reverse complement strand
TTCCATTCGTCAAATGGAGTTTTATAATACATTCGCAAACTGTCGTCTTCTATTTTTAAAGTGAAGTTTTCAACTGATCCGTTGGTGGTGTATGTACCGTCATATTTGGGTGATACCTTGGTGCGTTTTCCGCTATTGCCTTCTACTTCAATATAATCTACAATCGTATTTAAATCAAACTCCTTTTTCTTACCGCTAGGCATTTCTACTTCTTTAATTTCCCAATAACCTGAGAGATTCTGTTTTTGCTCCTCTGGATTCGGTTTCGCACACGAAAAAATAAATAGAGTAAGTAGGAGGTAGGGAAGTAGTGCTTTCATTTTTAATATACGTTTTCTATTATGAATTAATCCTTTCTATTTTAAAATTTCCGAAGACAATTAGCTTTTATTCAAAGCGGAAACATCTTATATGTTTGATGCACTTTTCTAATCACTTCTTCCGTTCTTTCAGCGTGCGTATCACTGATGAATAATTGTCCGAAATTCTCATTATCCACCAAAGTTATTAAATGTTCTACACGTGTTTCATCTAATTTGTCGAAAATGTCGTCTAATAATAAAATAGGATTGTCTTTAGAATGTGTCTTTATAAAGTCGAACTGAGCTAGCTTCAAAGCTATGAGATAAGATTTCTGCTGTCCTTGAGACCCAAACTTTTTAATTGGATGCCCATCTATTTCAAAGATTAGATCGTCCTTATGTATGCCGAAATTGGTGTACTGGCTTATTTTGTCTTTGGTGATATTAGATTGTAGAAGGTTAAGTAGGTCGTCTTGTTTTAACTGACTTTCGTATATCAAGTTTAAGCTTTCATTTCCACTACTGATAGATTTGTATCGCTCCAAAAATATTGGCAGAAACTCCTCTAAAAAAGCCATTCGTTTACCAAAAATTGACGTTCCAAGAGTATGCATTTGCTCGTTGTAAATGTCGATTGTATCTTGATTAAACGTATGGTTAGCAGCGAAGTATTTCAATAGAGAGTTTCGTTGTGCAAGCACTCTGTTGTAATTTAACAATGTAGTTAAATACTCCGAATCTCGTTGAGATATGACGCCATCTATAAACTTGCGCCTTGTGTCGCTTCCTTCAATAATTAAATCGCGATCGGCTGGCGAAATAATAACCAAAGGCAAAAACCCTATGTGATCGCTAAATCGTTCATAGGCTTTTGCATTCCGCTTGATTACCTTTTTTTGTCCCCTTTTGGCGCTGACAACAATTTTCTCAGGTGAATTGTTCTTTTCATAGGTTCCTTCAATCACAAAAAAATCTTCACCATGCTTTATATTTTGTGTGGTAATAGGGTTAAAGTAGCTTTTTCCAAAAGAAAGGTGGTAGATTGCATCGAGCACATTAGTCTTTCCAACGCCGTTGTTTCCAACAAAACAATTTATTTTAGGATCAAACTCAAAGCTTTGTGCTTCAAAGTTTTTATAGTTCAATAAAGATAGTTTTTGTAAAATCATAGGGGTGAGGAAATTATCTTTCTTTGAGCCTTTAAAAATCAAAGAAATTCTATTTTGCAAATTATCAAAAAATAAGAAATTATTATCCTTTCAAATTCCATTTAAAATTTTATTTTTGCCCCCATTATAACCAATAACTATGGCATCGTACAAAAAACGCGGAGGAAAACCAAGAACCAAGGCTGATAAGCAGGTTGAATTAGAAAAAGACAGTACTACGGCAGAAGTATTTAACACCCTCGATGAAGGGGCGTCAAGAACTGAGGCATGGATAGAAAAAAACCAAAAAGCAATCCTAGGAGTAATTGGGGTAATTGCTGTTTGTGTTTTAGGCTATTTTGTGTACCAACAATATGTTCAAGGGCCTAAGGAAGTAGAGGCAACCAATGAAATGTTCCAAGCACAAGAATACTGGGAGCAAGCTTTAACGGCTCCAGCTAAAGATTCACTATACAATCTATCGCTTCAAGGTGGAAATGGAAAATATGGTTTTATCGATATTATCGATAACTATAGCGGAACAGACGCAGCAAACCTCGCTCACTACTATGCAGGAATGGCCTATTTAAACACTAATAAATATCAAGAAGCAATTAAGCATTTAGATAAGTTTAAAAGCAAAGATGATGTGTTAGCTCCTTTAGCAAAAGGCGCTATCGGTGATGCTTTTGCTCAACTGAACCAAAATGAAGACGCTTTAAAATACTATGAAGAAGCTGCTAAAATGCGTGAAAACGAGTTTACAACTCCACGTTTCCTAATGAAAGCAGGAATTGTAGCTATGGCTTTAAACCAAAATGATAAAGCGCTAAAGCATTTTGACAAAATATCAAAAGATTATCCAAATTCAACTGAAGCTGCTAAGGCTGAAATTTATACAGGCCGAGTGGGTGCAATGAAATAATAAATGGCAACAAAAAAGAAAGATTTATCGGTTTACGATAAAGCAACAATCCCAAGCGCGAAAGATTTTCGGTTTGGGATTGTTGTTTCAGAATGGAATCACAAAATAACAGAAGGAATGTTTCAAGGTGCTGTCGACGCTCTTAAAGACTGTGGCGCACTTGAAGAAAATATTACTCGATGGAACGTCCCTGGTAGTTACGAACTTATATTCGGCTGCAAGGAAATGATCCAAACACAAAAGCTTGATGCTGTAATTGCAATAGGTAGCGTAATTCAAGGTGAAACTAAACACTTCGACTACGTTTGTGAAGCAGTTGCTCAAGGCATTAAAGACTTGAATGTTACAGGAGATATTCCAGTAATATTCTGTGTTCTTACAGATAACACTATGCAACAAGCCATAGACCGAAGTGGAGGTAAATACGGAAACAAAGGTACAGAAGCCGCAATAGCAGCTATAAAAATGGCTCAGCTCAAAAAGCAATCAAGGTTATAATTCAGTTATACAAAAGTAGTTTCTGAATCACTGAAACTATTTTGATGCTTATCATTAGTGTCCGATTAAATATCGCTTAACTCTGTTTATCCAAGAATAGAGAGTGCTTAAATATTTTAATGTGTGACACTTGCTATTGTTAGCTTTTAAGATTTAAAAAACTAAGGACAACGCTCAAATAATCTGACCTAATTATCTAGCTGTTGAGAAGCACGTCTTATGTCTTTTAGAAGAGTGTTCTTAAATCTTAACCAGACTGGATTGTTATTATAAAAGCCGCTGCTCTTCTTTAAAGATATTGAGCGGTTGTCTTCGGTATGGTAATTGTTCAAAACGCCTTTGCAAAGACTTTAAAAAGGACGGTATTTTCAGTATCTTTGAAACTTGTCAACTATGGGAATCTTAAATAAGAGAAAAAATAAAAAATTCAATTATAAGCCTCG
>DATGMT010000020.1:0-34147 GCA_035307265.1 Aequorivita sp. | reverse complement strand
AGGAATACACGCAAATAATAACCAAAAAGTCTTTATATGACGGCCTAAATTGTTCGCTGCTTTCTTTTTGGAGCTCTTTTTATTTGTTGCCATATTTATTTACTATTGGGTTGACTCTTCAACCGTGAAACCTACATCTGTAATGCCTTCTAGCCTTTTAACGCCCTCTACAGAGCCGTTATTGCGCATAGCTTGACCAATTCTTACTGTATAACTTCCTTCTTCAAAAAATTTAACCTCCTCTTTATACCACAATTTGTTTTCCTTTATGTTTCCAATTCCGTAGCCTAGCCAACTTCCATCTGGGTTTGCCATTCTGTATTCTAGGGTGTCGGTAATTGTTTTGCCGTGAGGAAACTCCATAGTAACAATCATAAATAGATTGTTGAACTCATAGTCATTAGTGTTTCGAACATTTACAAATAGATTATATTTCTTTAAAGAATCTAATTGAGGTAGTTTGAATTCTAACACTTCCGTATCTCCCCAGTGTCCATCTAATGCTGTAGTTTGGTTGAAAACTACGTTATTAGGTTCGCATGACGATAACGCAATCAAAATAAGAAATAAGGTTGAAAGTCTACCCATTCTTTTTAGGATTTCTATTTCTATTTGGTCTTTTTGGCTTTTCGCTTGTGGCAGTTGTAGCTTTTCCTTTTGGCTTTCTCTTGCTTTTAGATCTACGCTTTTTGTTTCGTTGTTTAGGCTTATCAAAGCGAGTAAGACTGTCTTGTCCAACCACATCGTTATATACTTCCTTATCGGTTATCTCGATTTCAACAACAAACTCTTCTAGTGCTCTAGGTTTTCTACCCTTTTTATTTTCGGCAATGATTTCGTTTGCTTTCTCAACGGTTAACTCGTGCCAATTCATGCCTTCTTTTTCATAGGCATACCAAAGGCGGCCTTTAAAAATATCTATTTTTTGGCAAGAAGCTGTTCCCTTTTCCGTTTGTAGCTTTGTATCGGTGCTTGGAAATGAACTTAAAGCTTCTAAATATGTGTCGAGTTCATAGTTTAAACAACACTTGAGTTTTCCGCATTGACCAGCAAGTTTTTGAGGGTTTAATGAAAGCTGTTGATATCGCGCAGCCGACGTGTTTACAGATCTAAAATCTGTTAACCAAGTAGAGCAACAAAGTTCACGACCGCAGCTTCCAATGCCTCCTAAACGGGCAGCTTCCTGACGGAAACCTACTTGCTTCATTTCAATACGCGTGTTGAAAGTGCGAGCAAATTCTTTTATAAGCTCACGAAAATCAACGCGGTCTTCGGCAGTGTAATAAAAAACAACCTTTGATCCATCTCCTTGATACTCTACGTCGCTAATCTTCATCTTTAGACCTTGACGCATTGCTATCTCTCTAGATCTTTTTTGAACATCGTTTTCTTTATCACGAACACTTTGCCATAGATCAATGTCTTTTTGTGATGCCTTTCGATAAACTTTAGGTAGAGATTCTACTTTTAAAGACTCTCTCTTTTTTTTCATTTGTACTCGAACTAATTCGCCAGTTAGAGTAACAATTCCAATATCATGGCCAGGTGCGGCCTCGGTGGCGATAACATCGCCTATACTTATAGTAAGGTTTTCTGAATTTTGAAAGAATTCTTTTCTTCCGTTTTTAAAACGCACTTCTACCGCGTTAAACGGTTCCATATCGGAAGGAAGTGACATATTTGAAAGCCAATCAAACACCGTCAGTTTGTTACAGCCATCGGTTCCACAAGTACCATTGTTCTTGCACCCCTTTGGCTGACCTTTGGCGCCAGTGGCACAGCTAGTACAGCCCATATTTTTTATATATAGCCCAATCTCAAAAAAGAAAGGGACGAAGATTAAACTAATTTAAGTCAATCTGTAAAGATACCGATAATAAATTCAGAATTCAGAATTCGAAATTCAGAATTAACTTTTGAACTTCAACTTTTCAGATCGACCTTTCTTAAAGATCTTGTTGCTGTTTGGAATTCCTCTGCGGAGCCTTTTTTGCTCCTCTTCGGGTAAATGAATAATGTCTATACATTCGTCTGAACAACAAGCTTCCATTTCAACAGCGCAATTGTCACACTGAATAAACAGTAGATGACAAGCCTCGTTTGCACAGTTCGTGTGTGTGTCACAAGGTTCACCGCATTGGTGACAGTTGCTGATTATATCATCTGTAATTCGTTCGCCTCGACGATGATCGAAAACAAAATTCTTTCCTATAAATTTATTTTCTAAGCCTAAGTTTTCAACTTGCCTTGCATACTCAATGATTCCTCCTTCTAGTTGAAACACATTTTTAAATCCTTTGTGCTTGTAGTATGCACTGGCTTTTTCACAACGTATGCCACCTGTGCAATACATCACTAACTTTTTGTCTTCTTTGTGATCTTTTAGATCGGCTTCAATAATATCTAATGAATCACGAAACGTATCTACATCTGGAGTGATAGCATTTTTAAAATGACCAATTTCACTTTCGTAGTGATTACGCATATCAACCAAAACTGTGTTTGGGTCTTCAATTAACTCATTAAACTTAGCAGCATCTACGTGAATTCCTTTGTTAGTAACGTCAAAAGTATCGTCGTTTAAACCATCAGCAACAATTTTTGGACGCACTTTGATCTTCAGCTTTAAAAATGATTTAAGGTCGTGCTCAATAGCAATATTCAGACGAACGTCTTTTAAAAAGTAAATCTCATCTATAAAAGCTTTGAATTCATTAAACCTCTTGGCTGGAACTGAAAGCTGAGCGTTTATTCCTTCATGAGCTACATAAATTCGCCCCAAAACACCCATGCTATTCCAAGCAATGAAAAGGTGGTTTCTAAAAAGATGAGGATTGCCAATTTTGGCATATTGATAAAAAGAAAGGGTAAGCCGCTCTTCTCCAGCTTGTTCTAATAATTTAGCCCTTTCATTCGCACTTAGTTTATTGTACAGTTGCATGCTATACTTTTTTAGTGAAAAAGAAATGTTTTTAATACTGCAAAAGTACTGGTTTTTGCCAAAAGTGAAAAAGATTCTTTTTTATGGGAAATACAGCAACCAAAATTAGTGGGCTAAAGATATATTATCTTTTCTATAATTATCTTTTCTGTAAAATAAGCAGATAATTCTTGCTGTTTATTATGTATTTTAGAATAAAACTAGGCTTTTTTTGTTGATAACAAAATGCTTTTCTGATTCTAATTTCCTTTGCGATGAGTACAAAGAAATAGTATCTTAGCATATTGGTGATTTCATACTTTTTTGAGATGAATAAACCGAATTTACATTAAAAATATACTGAAAAATGAGTACTGAAAAAGAAGCAAAATTAAAAGCGTTAAAGCTTACTCTTGATAAACTAGATAAAACTTACGGTAAAGGAACTGTAATGAAAATGGGAGACAGTCCTGTTGTTGAAGTAGATGTTATCCCAACGGGATCACTAGGGCTAGATATTGCCTTGGGAGTTGGTGGATATCCAAGAGGTAGAGTTATCGAAATTTATGGTCCTGAATCGTCAGGTAAAACTACACTAACACTTCATGCTATTGCTGAAGCTCAAAAAAAAGGAGGTATAGCTGCTTTTATCGATGCAGAACATGCCTTTGATAGAGTCTATGCAGAAAAATTAGGCATTGATATTGAAAACCTTATTATTTCACAACCTGATAATGGTGAGCAAGCTCTAGAAATTGCAGATAACCTAATCCGTAGTGGGGCCGTAGATATCGTGGTTGTTGACTCGGTTGCTGCTTTAACTCCTAAGAGCGAGATTGAAGGCGAAATGGGAGATAGTAAAATGGGACTTCACGCAAGATTGATGAGCCAAGCACTTCGAAAACTTACAGGTTCAATTAGCAAGACAAACTGTACGGTAATATTTATTAACCAATTGCGTGAAAAAATTGGCGTTATGTTCGGTAACCCCGAAACTACAACAGGTGGAAATGCCTTGAAATTCTATGCGTCAGTTCGTTTAGATATTCGTCGATCTACTCAAATAAAAGATACCGAAAGTAACGCAACCGGAAACAAAACAAGAGTTAAGGTTGTGAAAAATAAAGTTGCACCACCATTTAAACAGGCCGAGTTTGATATTATGTATGGTACTGGAATTTCTAAAGTGGGCGAAATAATAGATTTGGGTGTGGACTTTGAAATTATTAGAAAAGCAGGGTCTTGGTTTAGTTATGACGAAACTAAATTAGGACAAGGACGAGATTCAGTGAAAAATCTTCTATTGGATAATCCAGAATTGATGGAAGAACTTGAAAAGAAAATCAAGGACGCCATAGAAGCTTTAAATCAATAGTTTCATTTGTCACGCAACCATTTTGATACTCTAGCATCTATAAGTTGTAGGAACCTAGATTATTATGGTTGTCCTTTCTAAATAGAAAGGTTTTTATTGGAACCATAATCCAAGGCACTACGTTTGACTTTAGAAGAGCTCATCATACAATGCAAGAAGCAGGATGCAAAGGCGCAGGGAGAATTGTATCAAAGGTACAATCAAATTCTATTTGCTATTTGCCTTCGCTATTCGCCAAATTATGCTGAAGCAGAAGACAATCTGCAAGATGCTTTTTTGACTATTTTTAAAAAGGTGAGTCAGTATAAAGGAAAGGGATCTTTTGAAGGATGGATGAAAAGAGTTACGGTGAATACCGTTCTTCAAAAATATCGCAAACAGAGAACTTTCGATATTGTAGATGAAGCACAGATTGTAGATGATGAGCAATTCGAAGTAGAAAGTGAGGATATTCCTTTAGATTTTCTATTGAAAATCGTGCAAGAATTGCCAGATCGCTATAGATTGGTGTTTAGTATGTATGTGTTGGATGGATATCAGCATAAAGAAATTGCAGAGATCCTAAACATTAGTGACGGTACTTCTAAATCAAATTTAGCACGTGCTCGAATTATTCTAAAAAATAAAATTGAAGCATATAACGATAAACGAAACAGCTGATTGATTTATACAAACTTCTCAATCCATCTTTAGTAAGAGGATGAATATGAAACAAAAAAAAGACATAGACCAAGTATTTGAAGACGGCTTGAATAACCTTGAGGCTAGTCCATCGCCTAGAGTTTGGAATAATATACAAAACGAACTTAATAAGGAGAAACCAAGTCGTAAGGTTATTCCTCTATGGGTTAGACTTGGAGGAGTTGCTGCTTTGTTGGCTCTATTGTTTACGATTGGAAACTCGGTTTTTGATACCTCTACTTTTGATTCACCTGCAATTACTAATGAAATAGAGAATAATCCACAAGACAAAACTCGTGGGATTCAAAAATCAAACGAAATTCTAGTTGTTTCATCAGAAAAGAATGTTGAAAACCTCAACTCCGATGCATTCGATACTAATTATAAGCAAGACTCCCCATTACAAAATGACAAGGCAAGTTCAACTGGTAATAACGCTATTGTTTCTACAGAAAGATCTGTAAAAATCAATTCAGCCACTGAACAAGTAAATTCCGAATCAAACACTAAAACTACAGAGTCTTATAATGATAATAATAAGCATCAGTCTGTAGTTGCAACTACAAAAACACCTTCTAAGGATTTTTCACCTAGTAGTAAAGTAGTTGAAAATTCACCTGAAGGGGTTGATAACGTAGAAAAAACAACAGATAAAGCTCTTTTTGATAATAAAGTTGAGAATGCTATTGTTAAACAAGAAGAGTCTAATGAAGATGCTAAGCCTTCATTACTAGATGCTATAGCTCAACAAGAAAGCATTAAAGAAAAGAATAATATAGATAATGAGTCTGTAGAAAAACGTTGGGAAGTTACTCCAAATTTAGCCCCTGTTTATTACAGTAGTATGGGAGGAGGTTCGTCAATAGATCCTGAGTTTGCTGATAGTCCTCAAAGTGGAGACATTAACATGAGCTATGGGGTTCAAGTGAGCTATTATTTGAATGATAGATTAAGCCTGCGTACAGGTCTTAATAATGTGGATTTAAGCTATAGCACTTCCGATATTGTTATTGCAACAGGTCCATCAACAATGGGGTTGCGTGGAGTAGATTATGGATCTAGTCAAGTTGTTGTTACAGCAATTAGTAGAGAAACTCTAAACAGTACTGCTCCAACAAATGGTGTTGGAGAGCTAAACCTAAAAACAACATCTGGTGATGCGCGTTTGATTCAAAATATTAATTATTATGAAGTTCCTCTTGAGCTTCAATATGCGGTTTTGGATAGTAGATTTGGCCTTAGCTTGATAGGTGGAGTGAGTACGTTATTCCTAGGAAATAATGAGGTTTCAGTGAAGTCTAATAATTTTAATAGTGTGCTAGGAGCTGCAAATAATCTTTCTAGCGTAAGTTTTTCAACAAATGTGGGGTTAGGTTTAAACTATAAGCTTTCAAAAAGGTTTGTTTTTAATGTAGAACCTATGTTTAAATATCAGCTCAACCCATACACCGATTCTTCCGTAGATTTTAAACCTTACTATCTTGGAGTATATAGTGGATTAAGTTTTAAGTTTTAGATTAATTATTAGTTGAGGTTGTTTGAAGTATTTTTCAAACAGATTGAATGTGAAAACCATCCTTTGCCATAAGGGTGGTTTTTTTTGATTTGAAATTTACAAGTATCTACTAAACTGTTGGATGATTTAATTCGTTCAAAATGATTTCGCGAGTTTGAGCCTTCAATTTTTTACGATCATCCGGATTTAAATGTAAAGTAGAGATGGTTTCATGAATTTTTGCGCGCATTTTACCAGGCCCTCCTTTGAAAAAGTGATAGGGAAATCGTTTTTTGTTGTCATGAAAGGTCATTGGTGCAATGGGGATTCGATGCTCGATTGCCAATCGGAATGCGCCATCCTTAAATTGATCAAGCACTAAACTTAGATCGTCTGGAACCCCTCCTTCAGGAAATATACAGATGCTTAAACCATCACTGAGTCTCTTTTCGGCCCTTCTAAAAGCTTCAACTCTACTTTTTGCACTGCTTCTATCTACTAATATACAGGTGCGCTTATAGATGAAACCAAAAAGAGGAAGCTTTGCAAGTTCTTTTTTTCCAATGAAGACAAATGGGTTTTTTGTGGAGTAAAACATCAACATAATATCGGTCATGGAAGTGTGATTTGCAACAAACATGTAGCTCTCTCCCTTTTTGTATTTCACTTCTCTTTTAATAATAGGATAGCAACCTATTCCATAGATTATAGCAGCAGACCAGACACGGGCAACTTTAAAAAAGAAAGGGTACCACGAGTTTTTTAGAATACTAACTACCAAAAATGGGAAAAGAATAACGGTTACTATAGTAACTACTATATAGAACCATGCGCGGTATAACGGAGAAAGAATGTATTGAACTGCCTTCATTGAATGTTCAAAAGTAATAATTTGAATGATCCGATTTGATCAAAAAACCTACCTTTGTATAGGAATCGAATATAATTAAAGATTTCTGCTAAAATACATTTACAAAATCAAATTATGGCAAGAGTACTTACAGGAATTCAGAGCACTGGAACCCCACATCTTGGAAACCTTTTAGGGGCAATTATCCCTGCTATCGAAATGGCAAATGACCCCAAAAATGAATCGTTTCTCTTTATAGCTGATATGCATTCATTGACGCAAATAAAGGACGCGGAAACACTTCGAGCAAACACGTATAGCGTTGCTGTAACCTGGCTAGCTTTCGGTTTGGACATAAATCGAGTTGTATTTTACCGCCAAAGCGATGTAACTCAAACTGCCGAGCTTACTTGGTATTTAAGTTGCTTTTTTCCATATCAAAGACTAACTTTAGCTCACTCTTTTAAAGATAAGGCAGATAGGTTAGATGATGTAAACGCTGGACTATTCACATATCCAATGCTGATGGCAGCAGATATTCTTCTATACGATGCAGAAGTCGTTCCTGTTGGAAAAGATCAAATGCAACATATCGAAATCACGCGTGATGTGGCATCTAGATTTCATGCTCAAATGGGAGAAACTTTTGTGCTTCCAGTTGGAAAAGTTAGGGAAGAAACCATGTATATTCCTGGAACTGACGGTGCGAAAATGAGCAAGTCTAAAGAAAACTATATCAATATCTTCTTAGAAGATAAGCCGCTTCGAAAACAAATAATGAGTATTGAAACGGATAGCACACCTCTTGAAGAACCTAAAGACACAGAAAGTTGCAACGTTTTCGGTCTATATAAACTCCTTGCTTCGCCAGAAGAGATTGCTTTAATGAAAAAGAATTATGAAGGTGGTAATTATGGCTATGGTCATGCAAAACAAGCTTTGTTTGAGTTAATTGTAGACAAGTTCTCCAAAGAGCGTGAGCGCTACAATTACTTCATGAAAAACTTAGATGAAGTTGATGCAGCCCTTGCAGAAGGAGCTGAAAAAGCTAGAAAAGTAGCCGATGGTGTATTGAAAAGAGTGCGCGACAAAGTCGGTTACTAAAATTCGATAATAACAGAAAAATAAATTCTTACATTCTGTATATCCAATCGGCTGGATTGATTTTGGTTTGGTTTTTATAAATATAAAACTTCAGCAAAGTCCTTCCGTCGGTTGGACTTTTTGCTACGGTACCAATATTTTGTTTAGTTGATATTTTATCTCCTTTCTTAACAGACACGGTAGCCAAGTTGCTGTATACCGAAATGTACTCACCGTGTTGGATGAAAACCAACTTGTTTGCACCTTTAATTACTTGAATAGACATTACTTGTCCTTCAAAAATTGCTCGTACGGGAGAGTTGTCTTCTGTTGCTATCTCCACACCGCTACTCGTTGTGGTAACGTTTGGAAATTGCGGATGCCTGTGTGTTCCAAAGCTTTTTACAACCATTCCCTTTTCTACAGGCCAAGGTAGCTTTCCTTTATTCTTGCTAAAACTAGCCGCAAGTGCTTTATCTTCTGCAGTAAGTGCAAAACCTCCAGAGGTTGTAGGTTTAGACGTGCTTTTTGATTTTGCTGCTTCAGCTCGACGGTTAGCTTCAGCAATGGCAGCTTGGATTAACGCGTCTATCTCTTTGTCAATCTTGTCTGCCTCTTTCTGTTTTTGCCTTATTTGAGCTGTATATTTACTTTCATCTTTCTTAAGAGTAGCTACCAGTTCTTGCTGGGCTTTTCTTTCTTGGGTGAGCTGTCGTTTTGCTACTTCATTTTCAGAAATAAGCTTTTGCTTATCCTTCTTTTGAGTCATTAAATCGGCATTCAACTTTTGAAGTTCTTCGGTTTTAACACGGATGCTCTCACCTTGCTTTTTTCTGAAAGCAGCATACTGTTTCATATACTGTACTCGCTTATAGGCTTGCAAAAAGTTTTCAGAAGAGAGTAAAAACATGATTCTACTTTGCTGACTCTTGCTTTTATAGGATTTGCGAACCATTTCAGCATAGTCAGCCTTCATCATTTCTAATTCTTTTCGAAGTGCAGTAATTCTTTCAATATTGCTATTGATGTTTCGAGTTAAAAGATTGGCTTGTTGATTGGTAATCTGGATGAGGTTTTCTGTGGCTGCAATTCGTTGATTAATATCTTCTACTTGCGAAAGGATTGACTTCTCTTCCTTTTTAGTTTTAAAAAGCAGGGAGTTGATTTGTTTTATCTCGGCTAAAATAGCTTGGCGCTTTGCTTCCAATTCCTTTTGTTTGTCGCTTTGAGCAAACGCATTAGGAACCGCAAGAAAACACACTAGAAAAATAAGAAATATCCCTAACTTTTTCATTCAATTATAATTGTATCCGTTCGTAGCCTGAGGGTATTTTAAAAGGAAAGCTTATACCTACGTTCAAGTCTATTTTTCTATAAATAAGATCAATCTTTGTTTGTTTCTGAGATTCACTACTCACAATAGAAATATCAGTTGGAAAATATTGTCCATCAACCATTTGATAATCACCATAACGAATATTCAAAATCCGATTATAATCTGGTTGAGATAGGGTTTCTGATGCAACCTTAAAGTTTCCAGGATTCAAAAATAGCGAATGTATGAAGTTTTGCGGTTGTTTCTTTGGTTGTATTTTAAACTTGTTCTGGAAGATTTCCGAAGTATATTGAGAGGCATTTAAGCTAAAAATAGATTGTCCTAAAAGTAGGTTTTGCGCTTGTTCAAAGTTGATTGGAGTTCCAAGCCAATCACCTAAAAGTGAAAAATCTCCTTCAAAATATGTTTTGTTAATAGTCTCGTAATAGCTCACTTCTGTAGGAGTAATTAACACCTTTGCTATTGTGATTCCTAATATAGAAGCTTTCACCCAAATGATTTTGTCTTTTTCCATCCTAAGACTAACGGTAACACTTTGTGCTTTTTCTTCCGTTTCATAAGCAACTTGAACTCGTCCAGCCAGAGTTTCAAACTTAGATTCTGAAGCTTTATGAGAATTTACTATCTCTTTGGTGGCAAGGTTTTCGGCTTTGGATACAACTTTGGTTCCACCGCAAGAGACGAATATCAAAAGTAAAATTAGATACGCAGCATATATTCTCATAGAGTTAATGGGTGGTTTTAATATTAGCGGCTTTTTCAGCATATATCTTCGACTTTTCTAGATTGCCTTTTTGGTTGTATGCAAAACTTAGCTGTTGATAAAAGTCGCGCTCCATGGTTGGATCGTCAAATACAAAATCTAGACCCGTTTCTAAGCTTTCAATCGCTTTGTCGCTTTGACTTAGACCGTTGTTTGCAACTCCGTTTAATAGATATAGTAAAGGTTGAGCAGGAAATAGGTCTAAACCTTCTGAACTCAATTTTTGTGCTTCTTTAAACTTGTGAAAGTCGATTTGAAGAAGAAGTGTGTTTTTAAGCAAATTGAAGTTATCTGGCGTAATTTTAATTCCCTTTTCATAAAAATCAAGGGCTTCCACCTTTTTGTCTTTAGCCATATAATAGTCGCCTAACTTCTCATACACTCTTCCGTTTTCCTGGCTAAATTCATTGACTACTTTATTCAAATGTTCTTCATGCTCCGGAGAATTCTCGACAAACTGAATGAAGTCTCCTAAAACTTTATACTTGGTTTCCTTGTCTACTTCATTGGTAGCGAAAACAATTTTCATTGATTTGATAGCCTCTGTTGCATTGTTTTCGTTTAGATAAAACTTATAAAGTGCTAAGTGTACCAATTTAGAATCGGGGTTTGATTCTAGTAACTGTTTAGAAGCTTTAAATGCTTTTTCTACTTCGCCTTGCTCGCTATAAAGAAAGATTAGATTTAGATGCTCTCTTTCGTTTTTAGGATTATTTTCAATCTTTTGTTCAATATTGTTGATTGCGCCTTGTGTATTTCCTGTAACGCGATAAATACGAGCTCTAAGAGCATTCCGGATGTCGCTTTCGCCCCATGAAGCGTCTAATTGATCAAGGAGGTCGATAGCTTTGTCATACTCCTTTGTGTGGGTGTATAAATTGACTAAATCTTCTTTGTAGTCTTCATCAAAAGGAATTAGCTTTTTTACAATCGGAATAGCTTTTTCAAAATCTCGTTGCTTGTGGTATAAATCATAAAGGTGCTCCAAAACATCCAACCGATCTCCTTGGCTTGTCAACACTTTTTTATAGTTTTCTTCAGCTCGGTCAAAGTTTTTTAAATATGTAAAATTCTTTGCCATTTCGAAGTAGACTACAGCTTTGTTAACTTCAGAATTTGTAGCTTTTTCAGCTAAATTTAGAGCTTCTAAAGCTAATTCATAGTTCTCTATTCCTTTTTGCTTTAGGCCTTCAAAAAAATATTCTTGAAAAGCGTCATCCACATCTCCAAGACCATCCATTGGGTTCTTAACCGTGTCGTTTTGAGTAGGGTTTAGTTCTTGACCTAACGTGGAAAACGACACGATGAAACCAATAATAAAAGTGAATATGTAGTGACTTTTTTTCAATTGAGAGTTTTTATTTACTACTTGAGTTCTGAATAATCTCCAATACTTACATTGGTGAATTTTCCATCAAAGGTAGCGTGATTTCCTATCATCGCATTGTCTAGGTTGGCGTTCATTATTTTTGAATGCTTTTGAACAATACTATTCTTTAAAGTGCTGTTTTCAACAATTGTTCCATCTCCAATAGAGGCATAAGGACCAACTTCACTGTTTTTTAAAACTACATTCTCACCGATAAAACATGGTTCGATGATTTTTGAGTTTTCATTTTTGACAGTTTTTGAAATTAAAGGCTTCTTAGCTTCTGAAAGGAAACCTAACATTCTTTGATTGGTCTCTACGGTAACTTCTTTATTCCCGCAATCCATCCATTCATCAACTGTTCCTGGTTTAAAAACTTTGCCTTTCGACATCATTCTCTTAATCCCATCGTTGATTTGATATTCACCTCCGTTAATTATATTATTGTCTAGAACGTATTGTAATTCGTCTTTTAATTCTGAAACGTCCTTGAAATAATAAATACCTATAACGGCTTGATCGCTTACATATTCTGTTGGTTTTTCCACCAATTCTATAATCTCACCTTTTTCATTGAGGTTTACAACTCCATAAGCTTCAGGATTCTCAACTTTTTTAGTCCAGATTACTGCATCTGCTTCTTTATCTAGGTCAAATGAAGCTCTAATTAAAGTGTCTGCATAAGCAATCACTACAGGGCCTGAAAGAGATTCTTTAGCACACATGATTGCATGTCCAGTTCCTTTTGGGTCCAACTGACGGTAAATATATGGTTTTGCACCAAGTTGTCGAGCTAGGTTTTCTAAACTTGCAACTACTTCATCTCCAAAGAAAGCTGGATCGCCAAGGATAAAAGCAATTTCCTCAATTTTTTCATTTAGAACTTCAGCGATATCCTCAACTAATCTGTGTACAATTGGTTTTCCTGCAACAGGAATTAATGGTTTTGGTACTGTTAATGTATGTGGGCGTAGTCGGCTTCCTCGACCTGCCATTGGAACTATAATTTTCATAAGTATTTCCGCAATGCGGTGGTTTTAATAGGGTTGTTAATTGTATTGTTTATTGATTTTGAGAAAGGTTTATTTTGTACCTGTACTTCCAAAACCTCCTGCTCCTCGATCTGTTTCCGAAAGTTTATTTACTTCTTCAAAAACAGCGCGCCCATGTTTTGAAATAATCATTTGAGCAATTCGCTCTCCATTTTCTATTGTGAAATCTTCATTAGATAGGTTCACCAAAATCACGCCTATTTCTCCTCTGTAATCTGCATCAATGGTTCCAGGAGAGTTTAAAACGGTAATTCCTTTTTTGGCTGCCAATCCACTACGTGGTCTTACTTGGGCTTCATACCCAATAGGCAGTTCAATAAAAAGACCGGTTTTAACAATAGTTCTATCTAAAGGCTTTAATGTAATTGGACTTTCTATACTCGCTCGTAAATCCATACCTGCCGAGGCCATGGTTTCATAGGCAGGTAAAGAGTGTCCTGACTTATTTATTATTTTAATGTCTACCGTTTGTGGTGAATTTTTGCTTAAATCCATATTTTTTATTTCCTGATGATTTTTAAAAACTCATTCTTTTCAGTGTAAACCAATATTCCGATGAATAGAATTAATAATGCGGATCCAAGCCAAATGTTACCTCGAAATTGGTAAAAAGATATTGCTGAAAACACAATAGCTAGCGCTAAGAAACCGAGTATTGATACTAAATTATACGGAACGTTGTAATATTTTCGCCCATAAAGATACGAAAGCACCATCATACTTCCATAGGCTACTAAAGTGGCAATTGCAGAGCCTACATATCCAATGTGTGGAATTAGAATAAAGTTTAAAACTAAAGTTACAATTGCAGCAAAAACTGAAATGTAAGCCCCGTATTTCGTATGGTCTGTAACTTTATACCAAACCGATAAATTGTGATAAATTCCAAGAAAAAGATTGGCTAATAAAATAAGAGGCACAATCTTTAAAGCTTCCCAGTATTGACTATTTGGAATTAAAATTTGTTTAAAAAGATCGATGTAAATGACTACTACTAAAAGAATGATACATCCAAATAGAGTAAAGTATTTAGTAATTGTTGCATAGGTTTCTTTGGCGTTAGAACTACTAGAATGATTGAAGAAAAAAGGTTCAATTCCTAAGCGAAAAGCCATGACAAAAAGAGTCATGAACATCCCTAATTTATAACAAGCTGAATAAAGACCAACTTCAACTGCAGCAACGTTTTCAGGGAGTAAATACTTTAATAAAATACGGTCAAACGCTTCATTTATACCGAATGCGATTCCAGCAATGAGTACGGGAAAAGCATATTTTATCATTTGTTTCCAGATTGTACTGTTAAAGCCAAAGCCAATCTTTACGTAAACAGGAATAAGCATTAACAAAGTTAAAGCACTAGCTATTAAATTTGATATAAACACATAGGCTACCTTGTTCTCAGCATTCCAAAACGGTTCCCAATATCCTCCATTAGCAGCTAGTTTTGGCAAGGCTAAAAAGAAAAACAGGTTTAATCCTAGATTGATGCAAACGTTTAAAATTTTAATTACGGCATAGTGCAAAGGTTTTTCGTTTGCTCTAAACCATACAAAAGGTAATACAACAAGGGCATCTAATGCTAAAATCCAAAGTCCGAAGGTTACAAACTCAACTTTGAAATCTGAGATTGAAGCTATACTGTCTCTAAAAAACAGTGTAACTCCTAAAAACACTAATGAAGAAATAGTTAGTGAGGTTAAAGTTGTAGACTGCACTAGCTTTTTGTCGGTATCTCCTTTTGTGAGAAAACGGAAGAAAGCTGTTTCCATTCCGTATGAAAGCAAGACATTTCCTAAAATTAGAAATGCCATTAAACTAGCATAAACTCCATATTCTTCAGGTTTTAGAACTTCTACATAGAGAGGAACTAAAATAACTGAAAGCACTCTGGGCAAGACCGTAGCTAGCCCGTAAATAAAAGTTTGTTTAAAAAGTTTTTTGAAGAGCGCCAAAATCGAGTCATGATTAATTTGAACCTATAAGAACTGAGATAAAAGTATCAAAAAGAATGGTTCTTATAGCAGGAAAATAATCCTGAATGCACATTTAATTTATAAAACTTTGTGCATTCAGGATAGAAATCTTACTTGATCATGTCGAAACCACAGTAAGGAACCAAAACCTCTGGAATTTTAATTCCGTCTTCAGTTTGATAGTTCTCTAAGATGCCAGCAATAACACGTGGTAACGCTAAAGAACTTCCATTTAATGAGTGAGCAAGTTTGTTTTTTCCGTCTTTATCTTTAAATCGAAGTTTTAGTCGATTTGCTTGAAAGGTTTCAAAGTTAGATACAGAAGAAATCTCTAACCAACGATTTTGTGCTGTTGAAAACACTTCAAAATCATAAGTCATAGCTGAAGTGAAACCTAAATCTCCTCCACATAGACGAAGGATTCGGTAAGGCAGTTTTAATTCTTCAAGAATTACTTTTACGTGTTCAACCATTTCGTCTAGAGCAGCATAAGAGTTGTCAGGATGCTCAATGCGAACAAGCTCAACTTTGTCAAACTGGTGTAGACGGTTTAAACCACGAACATGTGCTCCATAACTTCCAGCTTCACGTCTAAAACAAGGTGTATATCCTGTACATTTAATAGGGAAATCTGAAAGGTTTAATAAATCACCTCTATACATATTGGTGATTGGAACTTCCGATGTAGGAATTAAATATAGATCGTCAACACCAACATGATACATTTGTCCTTCCTTATCTGGAAGTTGTCCTGTTCCATATCCAGAAGCTTCGTTAACCATTAAAGGCACTTGATATTCGGTGTAGCCTGCTTCAATGTTTTTATCTAAAAAGTAGGTGATTAAAGCTCTTTGTAAACGTGCACCTTTTCCTTTAAAAACCGGAAAACCAGCACCTGTAACCTTTACTCCTAATTCGAAATCTATTAAGTCATATTTCTTAGCCAATTCCCAATGTGGTAAAGCACCTTCGTGTAATGAAGGAACTTCTCCATGTCTCATAACTTCGAAGTTGTCATTTTCATCTACTCCAGCTGGAACAAGATCATGTGGAATATTAGGAACAGTATATAGCAATTGTTGCAGCTTTTCAGCAGCCTTTGTCATTTGCTCGTTTAGTTGCTTGGAAGTTTCTTTTAGATCTACAGTTTTTGCTTTCAACTCATTCGCTTTTTCAACTTCTCCACTTTGAAAAAGCTTTCCAATTTCTTTCGAATAGGTATTGCTTTGAGCTAAAACTTCATCTAGTTCTGCTTGATATTTTCGTCGCTCTTCATCAGCGTCTAAAATTTCATCCAAAACAGAGGTCATCTCCAAGCCACGTTTGGCTAGGGCCTCTATGTATTTTTTCTTGTTGTCGCGAATTTCGTTTACTTGCAGCATGTCTAAATTTTTGAAGATGCAAAGGTACAAAAAAGACCTCATAGGATTTAACTCCTTAAAGATCTTAAATATATTGGTCTTTTTTAGATTACTATCGTTTAATCTGGCCGATTATTTTTCGGCTTTTTACTGTAGTCTTCAGGTGATGGAAGAATCCAGTCGCTGTGTTTAAATGGATGCCATTTTTCTGCAGCAATATCTATTTCTGGATTTGTGAATGGAAAGTAAGGTCCGTTGTTTACACTTACTTTTGCTTCAAGATAGACCGCAACATCACGGCCTTCTTTAGCTTCTTCTTCTTTTATTCTTTGTGCCATTTGCCACATGATACCTGGCTTGGTCTTCACAGAGCCTTGTTGTTTTTTGCCTAACATCTTCCAGTATTTGTATCGTTCCTTTACTCCTGTGGCCTTGTCTTCAACATAGACCGTTAAAATTCCACTTTTGGAGCGAAGCATCATGCGCCAACTCAGTCTGTGTCCTTCCTCAGTCCACAATACGTCGTCTTTAAAAAACCAATGTCGTAATGGGAGTCCGATTTGAAAGATAAAATAGATTGAAAAAACTCCAACAATCAAGTTTTTATAATTGGGTATTTTAACTTCTTCTTTGGTGTAGAGTGTCTTCTTTGGAAGAAATAGATTGCGAAGTGTTTCAGGTGTAAAGAAAAACAATGCGAAAGCCATTGACATATATGGGAAAATACCAATTTGAAATATAATCGAGTTAAACAAATGGAAGAATACCGATAGGAAAAATCCAAACAATCGAGTGCGCTTCCAAAGCATTAATGGCACAATCAATAAATCAAAGAATATGCCTACGTAAGCCATGCACCAGTGCACCCAATTGAGCTGTAGAAAATCGCCAATTAGCCAGTAATCCTTTTTTCCAGCCATAAAGATGGAGGTGGCGGTTGCATCAAGCCATCCAGGATATAGTTTTGCAACAGAAGCATACGTATATACAATCCAAACTTGAAGAATTAAAGCCAAGGATACCCACCTAGGCATGGACGGGGATTTAACTTCGGGATTGATTTTGGCATCTACTGAAAACCAACGATGAGCTGGTAAAAACGCCATAATCCAGCACAATAACATCATTAAGTAGTAATGATTGTTATAGCTTGATTTCTGCATAAAATAAACACAACTCCACAAAATTGCATAGGCAATCATGCTAAATCGATATTTGTAGCCTATCATTACAAAGACTCCAAAAATGCCCATTATCACAAAGTGAATGTACATGAACTCACCTTGTAGGTATTGAAGAAAATCAAAACCAATAAAATTAAATGTAAAGGGAGGCTCTACTAAAGTGCGTCGAACCCAGCCTGTAGCAATGGCTCCAAAGGCTTCAAGAGTAATTAACAGTCCGAAGACTGCTCTAAAAAGAACAAGACCTGTGTTGTCAATTTGTTTAAACAGAAACTTATTCACGATTCTTTAAAAAGCGTTTGGCAAATTCTTCATCCTTGATGATTTCTCGGCGTAACGTTTCAATAGAATCAAAAGTTTTTTCATCTCGAATGAACTTTAAGAACTCAATTGTAATTTCTTCGCCGTAAAGGTCTTTCTCGAAGTCTAGAAAATATGTTTCAATGGTTTTTTCACTTCCTCTAACAGTAGGATTTGTGCCAATACTCGTTATTCCAAAAACTGCTTTATTATTTAATATAGATTTGACTATATACACACCGTTTTTAGGAACTAGCTTATAGCTTTCTTTTAACTGTAGATTCGCTGTGGGGTAGTTAATGGTTCTGCCAATGGCTTTTCCTTGAACTACTTTTCCAGAAATCATAAAATTGTATCCTAAATAACTGTTAGCAGATTCAATTTCACCAACAGCTAATGCTTTTCTAACCTTAGTTGAGCTTACAGCTACGTCATCTATCTCTTTTGCAGAAATTTCTTCTACGCTAAACCCGAAGGTTACGCCAAATTCTTTAAGGTTATCAATATTTGCAGTTCTGTTTCTTCCAAAACGGTGGTCATACCCTATGATTACCTTTTTTGCTTTTAGGCTATTCACTAAAATATCGCGAACAAACTCTAATGAAGTCAACCTGGAAAAAGCGTGTGTAAAGGGATGAATAACTAAATGATCAAGCCCTGTTTGTTCTAATAAATCGGCTCTTTCTTCAATGGTGTTTATTAGCTTTAAATCGTCACTTTGCTGAAGGACCATTCGTGGGTGAGGAAAGAAAGTGAGTACAACAGAATCAAGATTTTCTTTTTCTGCTGTTTCAACGAGTCTTTTTAAAATAGCATTATGGCCAATATGAACACCGTCAAAGGTGCCAATTGTAACCACTGATGGCCGCTGACTGTTGAATTCGGAAGCCGAGGAATATCTCTTCAAAATTATTTTCCGTTAAAAGTGTTCATCGTTATATTTATTCCTGCAAGTACAAAAGATTCAATAGCATCACAGCTTTTCTCTAATCTTTCTGGCATGAGCTTTTCTTCATCTAGCTCCCATTCACCTAAAACATAATCAACCTGTCTGCCTTTTGTAAAAGCATCGCTTATGCCAAATCGAAATCGATTGTAGTTTGTGGTTTGTAAAGTGTTTTGAATGTCCTTTAGTCCATTGTGTCCGCCGTCACTTCCCTTGGTTTTTATACGAATCGTTCCAAAAGCAAGGTTTAAATCGTCTGTAATTACAAGAATATTTTCCAAAGGTATCTTTTCTTTTTCTAACCAATACTTTACCGATTTCCCACTTAAGTTCATGAAGGTGCTAGGCTTTAGAAAGATAAGGGTTCTTCCTTTAACTTTGTGGGTTGTAATGTCGCCTAATTTTGCAGTTTCCCATGTTAAGGAGTTTTTTTGAGCGTAAAAATCAAGTATTCTGAAACCTATATTGTGGCGTGTGTTTTCGTATTTAGGACCAATGTTGCCGAGTCCGACAATTAGGAATTTTTTCATGGAATCTTCTTCAGTGATTATCTGTTCTGTCTTTGTTGAAAAAAGTTTTTTGAGAAATGATAACATATTCAAAAATGGATGAGATGCTATACTTTTTGTCTCTTAATTTGGTTTCTTATTATCCTTTGTAAAAATAAAAAAAGCACCCTGATTTCACAGGATGCTTTCCATTATTCTTTAAAAAGAGAAGACTATGCTTCAGCAGCTTCTTCTGATGCTTCAGCTCCAGTAGCTTCTGCAGCCTCTTCAGCTTCTTCTTCTTCGATATCAGCAATTGCAGTACGAGAAGTTCTAATTTGACAAATAACAGTGTTGTCAGTGTGCATCACTTTGTAGTCGTCGCTCTTAATAGCTGTAACATACATCTTGTTTCCAATACGCATGTTTGTAATGTCAACTTCAATAAAGTCTGGAAGATTTGCAGGAAGTGCTTTAATACGTAGTTTACGAGTAACAATACGTAAAACACCACCACTTCTAACACCACGAGAAGTTCCTGTTGTGCGAACAGGAATTTCAATAGTTACTTCTTTGTCATCAAAAATTTGATAGAAGTCAATGTGAAGAATTCGATCTGTAACAGGGTGGAATTGTATATCTTGAAGAATTGCATTGATTTTTGCATCTCCAAGATCGATTACAACTGTGTGCGCATCTGGAGTGTAAACCAAATCCTTGAATATTAGCTCATGTGCTGTAAAGCTAATTGGCTCATCCCCTCCGTAAATTACGCAAGGAACCATATCAGCATTACGTAAGGCCTTTGTAGCTTTCTTGCCCACGCTTTCTCTTTTTGATCCTTTAATTGTAATAGATTTCATTTTGAAAAATTAAATGTTATTTAATATTAATGGTTAAGTATAAGGTATATACTCCCACCTTTCCCTTTTTAGGGAGTGCAAAGATAGATTTTATTTCGTAAATATAATTTATGGACTATAGTTTTTTTATAATCACCCTGTTTATCAGTGGGAAACCTCAATTATGATAGGCTTCTTAAATGAAAAATTAAGCGTATAAACTATAGCACCTAACTAAAAAGATGTCAATTACATTAAGAATTTACCGCTAATAGATTTATTGGCATTTACGCTTAGCATAACGTCAGCAAAAAGTGAAGCGCAACTAAGCACTCTAATTTTTGGATGAGGTTTGCTAGGAATACTATCTGACACAATCAATTCTGAAAGCTTAGAGTTTTCAATTCGTTCATAGGCATTGCCAGATAAAAGAGCGTGAGTACATACAGCTCTAACGCTAAGTGCACCGCGTTCTATCATTAAATCGGCAGCATGCGTAAGTGTTCCGGCAGTATCAACCATGTCGTCTACCAGCACAACATTCTTTCCTGTTACGTCACCAATTAATTCCATGTGTGAAATAATATTGGCTTTTTCTCTTTGCTTGTAGCAGATAACCACGTCGCTTTCCAAAAATTTAGAATAAGCGTACGCACGCTTTGATCCACCCATATCTGGCGAAGCAACAGTAAGGTTTTCTAGATTGAGACTTCGCAAATATGGAAGAAAGATAGTAGATGCAAAAAGGTGATCTACAGGCTTTTCAAAAAATCCTTGAATTTGGTCTGCGTGCAAATCCATCGTAATAATTCGAGTAGCACCAGCAGCTTCAAGCATTTTGGCTACCAATTTTGCAGCAATAGGCACACGCGGCTTGTCTTTTCTGTCTTGTCTTGCCCATCCAAAATAGGGGAGTACTGCAGTAATATGTCTTGCTGAAGCACGTTTTGCAGCATCAATCATTAATAGAAGCTCCATTAAATGATCGCTGTTTGGATAGGTAGATCCAATTAAAAATACTCGGCTTCCTCGAACCGATTCTTCAAATGATGGTTGAAATTCACCGTCGCTATAATGAGAAGTGATTACTCTTCCCAACGGAATACCGAAGGCTTCGGCGATATCCCTTCCAAGGGCTTCACTTTGTTTACAGGCGAAAATCTTGGGTTCGGGGGCTAATAGTGGCATGGTTTAGGAGTTTGTGTTCAGCTACAAAGGTAAAAATTAATGACAACAGAAAGCCTAAAAAAACATCTTGGTTGTTATAAAGTTTCTCTTGAAAATTCTTCGCAGATATACATGAATTGAGTTGTAGTATTTGCTTGTTATAAAATGTGATGAAGTGTTTAAAACTATAAGGTGTTTTATTGAAATGTTTTTAAAATATTGGAGGATATTGAATAGAAATCAAAATAAAAAACCTCAACACTCTAAATTAATAGATGGTTGAGGTTTTAAAGAGTACTCGAGGCGGGAATCGAACCCGCACGTCTTGCAACATTGGATTTTGAATCCAACGCGTCTACCAATTCCGCCACTCGAGCAAATAGGTTTGCAAAAGTAAGTAAATAATTATTATATATTGAAAAAATAAATGTGAATTAGAAAATTAAATCTATGACTCTCTAAAGGAATTTAAAAGACTTGAATTGCCCAAAAGTTAAACTGATAATCTCTTTAAAATATGCCATACAATTTGTAAATTATATAGAACGCAGGGGCTTAAGACAATCTTTATCATAAGAGTAAAGAATATAAGGCATCCAGTACTTTTAAGATCAAAAAACTATTTGAACTTCATTCCTTAGATTCACCTAAAAGTACGTGTTTTTTATGTACTTTTCCTATATTTGAACGAACCTAGCAAAAAACTATCCCTATGTCTGATTTCTGGCTGTATTTTAACCAAGGTCTCAATTATGTAATCAGCTGGAAAGCTTATAACGTCATACTGTTCTTGGTTGTAATATGTGCTGCTTACAATTTTTCTGCATGGAAAAAACTGTTGGTGCTTATCACAATATTTACTTTCAGTCATGCAATTTCATTGCTCTTAGCAACACATAATATAATTAGTGTTTCCGAAAAAGTGATTGTTGTTTTAATTCCATTCACTATCTTGGTTGCAGCGCTCTTTAATCTCTTTATTGCTGGAAAGGAGAAAAAAGTAGAAAAACTAGGCGTTTCTTATATCATATCTGCTTTTTTTGGACTTATAAATGGTTTGGGGTTTGCATTTTCTTTCAAACAATTGAATCCAAGTAAGGATCTTTTACCTTTATTGAACTTTGAATTAGGAGTAGTGGCTGCTCAATTAATCGTTGTTATTATTGTTCTAATTGTCGCATTTATATTTCAAACCATTTTCCGATTCAATAAAAGAGATTGGGTATTAGTGGTTTCTTCTATAGTAGTGGGAATGCTAGTTCCTGTGTTAATTAATAATTGGAGCTTTTAAAAAGGTGTTTTTTAATTGTTCTATAAAATTTCTAAAGAATATTTAATCTCCTGTGTGTTCTGTTTTTTAATTAGCAAATAGTTAACAAGATTATTTTTGGTAAAACTACAACGAGACAGTAATTTCGTTGATATTTTAAAATATGAAAGAAAGTAAGCAACGAAAATATGATATCGCCTATCTGCGAATGGCGTTAGAATGGTCAAAACTTTCCTATTGTAAACGAAAACAAGTAGGTGCACTTATTGTAAAAGATAAGATGATAATAAGTGATGGTTATAACGGAACCCCAACAGGTTTTGAAAATGTTTGTGAAGACGAGGAAGGATACACTAAATGGTATGTTCTTCACGCAGAGGCAAATGCAATTTTAAAAGTAGCATCAACAACTCAAGCTTGTCAAGGAGCTACTCTTTATATTACTATGTCACCTTGTAAAGAATGTAGTAAGTTAATTCACCAAGCTGGAATTACAAGAGTAGTTTACCTCGATGGATATAAAGATGATTCAGGAATTAAATTCCTAAAAAAAGCGGGGGTAAGCATTGTGCATATCACAAATCTGGACTAATAGTTAATGGAAAAACGAAAAATACTCCTGCCTTTATGGATAGGCCTAGCACTTGCGGGAGGTGTTTTTATTGGTTCTAAACTTAACTTTGGTGATACAGCAGAAAAAATATTTGCAACAAACTCCAAAAAAGACAAACTAAACAGACTTATCGATTATATAGAATATGAATATGTCGATAAAGTGAATACAGATAGCATTGTTGATGTTACTGTAAATGGAATATTAGAAAACTTAGATCCCCATTCAGTTTATATTCCAAAAGGACAATATGCACAAGCGGCCGACGATATGCGAGGTGCTTTTATTGGAATTGGGGTTAGCTTTTACATTTATAAAGATACTATTGCAGTTATTCGTCCAATTCCTGGAGGACCCGCAGAAGTAGCTGGTATTAAAGCTGGCGATCGAATAATCTATGCCGATGGAAACAAACTCTTTGGTGATAATGTGGAGCGAGATAGTATTACAAACTATTTGAAAGGAGAAATAAATAGTAGAGTAGCGCTTCAAGTGTATAGGCCAAGTGAAGATAAGGTGCTGAATCTAAAGCTAAGAAGAAAACAAGTTCCAATTATAAGTGTAGATGCGTCTTTCAAACTGAGCGACGACCTTGGATATATCAAGATTAATCGCTTTTCTGAAACTACTTTTAAAGAGTTTGAAATAGCTCTAAAGAAACTAAAAAAAGAAGGTATAACCAAGCTAGTTCTAGATCTTCGTAATAATCCCGGAGGCTATGTATCTACAGCCGAAAGAGTGGTTGATGAGTTTTTAGAAAACAATAAGCTGGTTCTAATCACTAAGAATAAAAATGGAGATATTAGTAAAACCTACTCTACACGCCGAGGTGATTTTGAAAACGGACAACTTTATGTGCTGATTAACGAAAATTCAGCATCTGCAAGTGAAATTGTAGCTGGAGCCCTTCAAGACAATGATATAGGGACTATAGTAGGGAGGCGTTCTTTTGGAAAAGGATTGGTTCAGCGCGAAATGTCTTTGGGAGACGGTAGTGCAATCCGCCTGACTATAGCACGA
This sequence comes from Aequorivita sp., assembly GCA_035307265.1. Classification (GTDB taxonomy): domain Bacteria; phylum Bacteroidota; class Bacteroidia; order Flavobacteriales; family Flavobacteriaceae; genus Aequorivita. Next base: position 10,056 of record DATGMT010000020.1, on the reverse strand, counting down.
TATTACACACCAACGGGTCGCTCTATACAACGTCCCTATGGAAAAGGAAACGACACTTATTATAGAGATTATGAAAAGCGCTACCGAAATGGTGAACTGCTTCACGCAGACAGCATTAAAGTGGCCGATTCTTTAAAATTTCTTACGCCAAAAGGAAAGGTAGTTTACGGTGGAGGTGGAATAATTCCTGATGTGTTTGTTCCAAAAGATACTAGTGTTGAAAATGAAACATTACAGTATGTTTCACGAAGTGGCTTTATGAGCTATTTCATCTTTGAATATCTAGACAGAAATAGAGCCTTGTTTAATGAAATTAGCTTTAAAGACTTTAGAGATAATTATCAAGTAAGCGAGGAGCTGGCTCAAGAATTTATTGAGTATGCAAGACTAAACGAAGCGCAAATAGATCTTTCTAGGTATGCATCAGAACTAAAGCGCACATTAAAGGCAAATATAGCTCAACAATTGTTTGGCCCTAATGAATACGAAAAGATTCTCAATCAGTCGGATCCTATGATTCTTAAGGTGTTAGAAATCGAGTCGAGAAATCAACCTATTAAATAGAAGGGATTATTTCTTAACCTTCTCTGCTATTTTTTTAGAAACTAAAAGAATTCCTAGCAGTAGAATAGTACACAGTCCTGCCAAAATACTAATAACAGCAATAGAGCTATCTCCTTGTAATACGTTTGCAGAATCTAGTTTAGTAAAGTTGAAGCCAATAATACCAACGGCAATAACCATCAAAATGTAAATAAGAGTTTTCATTTTCTTCTTTTTAATTATCTCTCCTTTAAATTATAACTTAGAATAATAACTGAATATTCGAAGTGAATAGCTTTACAGAGATTGCTAACAAAATTACACCAAATATTTTCTTTATAATGGCAATTCCATTAGTTCCTAATAATCTTTGAAGACGACCAGAGGTTTTTAATACTATATAGATAATCAAAATATTGATTACAATGGCAACGATAATATTTTCAACAGAGTATTCTGCCCTAAGAGATATCAAGGTTGTTAAACTTCCGGGCCCTGCTAGCAATGGGAAAACCAATGGGAAATAGGATGCCATTCCAGGACTTTCGTTACCTTCTTTAAAAAGTGTGACTCCAAGAATCATTTCCAAGGCAATGAAAAACAATATCAAAGCACCTGCTACCGCAAATTCGTTAACATCAATTCCAATGAGATGTAAAATTTGTTCTCCAAGAATTAAGAAAACAATCATAACAATTCCGGCAATTAGAGAGGCTCTTCCAGAGTGAATACGTCCAGCTTTTTCTCTTAATCCAATAATAATAGGGATTCCTCCTATGATATCGATTACCGCAAAAAGAATCATTGTGGCTGTTGCTATGTCTTTAAAGTTAAAGTTCATTACCTTTCAATTTTTGAGGCGGCAAAATTAAGTTTAATCTTTGATTATATTTTTACTTTTAGTTAAAATTTATCATTTGCTTAAAATCAGTTTTTTAGCCTTCATATTTTCTTAATTTTGCAACATGTTTCAATTAGGTAAGACCATAGTTTCTGAAGACATAATCCAAAAGGATTTCGTCTGTAATCTCAACGCATGTAAAGGTGCCTGCTGTATCGAAGGAGAGGCTGGGGCACCCGTTACTTCTGAGGAGGTGGATATTTTGAAAGAAATTTATCCAAAAGTAAAACCATTTCTTCGACCCGAAGGAATTGCTGCTATTGAGGAGCAAGGAACTCACATCGAAACTGAGTGGGGAGAATTTGAAACACCACTTATAGAGGGTAGAGATTGTGCGTATGTTACTTTCACTTCCAACGGAATTGCAAGTTGTGGGATTGAAGACGCTTTCAACGCCGGGGTTATTGATCCCGTAGCTCCTGGATTCAAAAAACCTGTTTCTTGCCATTTATACCCTATTCGCATTAAAGAATACAGTGAATTCTCTGCTGTAAATTACGACCGTTGGCCTATTTGCGATGATGCCTGCGTATTAGGAAAGGAATTACAAGTGCCCATCTACAAGTTTGTGAAAGATGCACTTATTAGAAAATTTGGCGAAGATTGGTATGCCGAGCTAGAAAAAGTAACTGCCAATATGTAATCCTTTAATTAGCTATTTCCAATTCAATTTTATGTTTATTCAAATTTAAGTATCTTAGTTCCCGACAATTAAGAATACATAAACCAAATTAAATGTAAAAATTATGAAAAGGTATATCTTAATGCTCTTTGCATCTGCTGCTATTATAGGTTGTAAAGACAATCCTATTAGTAAAAAAATTAAAGAAACATCCGAAAAGGTTAGCAATACTACTAAGGCGGCCAATGAACTCACAAAAATGCAGGATGATATTCTAGAGCTTCAAGAAATCGAACCACTTACAAATGATGAGCTAAAAGCTTTGTTGCCTGAGGAAATTAAAGGAATGAAGCGTATAAGCTATAATGCTGGCGCAGCAGCAATGATGCAAGTTTCATCAATTCAAGCATCCTATGCTAATGAAGATAAGTCCAAAAAGTTTTCTATTCAGTTAATAGATGGTGCAGGACCAGTAGGTGCAACAGCAACCTCTCCTTTTAGACTGGCATTTTCCCAAGATTTTGAGGAAGAAGATGAAAAAGGCTTTAAAAGAACTGTAACTAAAAATGGAAAGAAAGCAGTTGAAGAACATAGAACAGATAGAAACTACAGTCAAGTTCAGTTTATGGAAGGAAACCGTTTTTATGTGAAGTCTGAAGGAGAAAACATGGATTTAGATGAAACTTGGGATGCGGTTTTAAAAATTAACTTTAAAAATCTGTGATAAATCATTTTAGATTATAAATAACACTAGCCAAGAGCATTAATGTTTTTGGCTTTTTTTATTTCATTTTGTCTGCAAAGGACAAAACTTGACCATCGAGGTCTAATTTTTGATAAACATACGTCGAATCCAATAGGCTTCGAGCCATTTCATTATATTTACGGCATGAGGATTTTAATTTTAATATTCTTTTTAATTAGCACTACAATTGGGTTTGCCCAAAGTGATGCTTTGGCTAAAAACTATTTTGAACAAGGAGAGTATGAAAAAGCTCTAAATGTATATCAAAGATTAGTGAAGTCGAGTCCATATAGAATGGATTATTTCATGGGCGTGGTTCAAAGTAATCAACAGTTAGAAAACTTCTCGGAAGTAGATCGTCTTATTAGAGAAAAGCTTTCAGGAGCGCGCAATTACCCGCAGCTATATGTTGAGTTAGGTTATAATCATTCACTACAAAACCAACAAGAGTTGGCTAATGAGAACTATCAAAAAGCTATAAATTCTATCGAAGAAAATCCAAGCTATGCATATAGTGTTGGACAGGCATTTCAAAAGTATAGCCTTTTAAATGAAGCTGTTGCTACCTATGAAAAAGGAATGGAAATAAGCGACAGAATGGATTTTAACATGCAGCTTGCTCAAATTTTTGGTGAACAAGGAAAGCTGGATAAAATGTTTGATAAATATTTAAACCTAATCGAAAAAAATCAAGGTTTCAAAAGTACCGCTCAACGCTATTTTAGTCTATTTGTCAATGAAGACCCTACAAATGAAGCCAATGTTCTTTTAAGAAAATCGCTATTACAACGATCTCAGCAGAATCCGGATATTCTATACAACGAACTTCTCAGCTGGTTATTTATTCAGCAAAAAGAATATAAAAAAGCATTTACACAAGAAAAAGCAATTTACAGACGATCTGATAATGACCTCCAAAGACTAGTCGATTTATCTTTTATCGCCATAGGTGATGAGGATTATGAAAGTGGTAGAGAAGTAATAAACTACGTTATTGAAAACTCTTTTACAGCTCAAAATCGCCTTCAAGGAAATCAGATTTTAATGCAAATGGAAGTAACTACTGCGCGCCCAAATGATTATTCCAACATTGAAACAAAGTTCGAAAATTTGTTAGATGAATTTGGCCGTGGCAGTGAAACATATGCACTTCAAATAGACTATAACCATTTTCTAGCTTTTAAAAACAACAAAAAAACTCAGGCTGTTGATAACTTGAGAGCGTTATTAAAAGAAAGGTTAACACCCTATCAAGAAGCTCGAATCAAAATGGAATTAGCCGATATCTTGGTCTTTGACGAAAAATTCAATCAAGCACTTATTTTTTATTCTCAAATACAAAATAAAGTGCAAAGCGATGCCTTAGCCCAAGAAGCCAGGTTTAAGGTTGCAAGAACTAGTTATTATAAAGGTGATTTTGAATGGGCGTTAGTGCAGCTGGAGGTCCTTAAAAAATCAACCTCACAACTAATTGCCAATGATGCTATGGAACTTAGTTTGTTGATAAAAGATAACTCATTGGAGGATTCAACTCAAACCGCTTTAAAGAAATATGCACGAGCTGATTTGTTAGCACTTCAAGAAAAAAATACGGAAGCTATTTCAATGTTAGATGAAATATTGATAAATCATAAAGGTGAATCTATAGAAGATGAGGCTTTATTAAAACAAGGCGAAATCTATGAAAAGCTCGGTCAGTACACAAAAGCCGAAGCTAACTACTTGAAAATACTTCAATTTTATGGCGACGATATTTTAGCAGACGACGCACAGTTTCGCCTAGCAAAGATTTATGAAAACAAACTAGATCAACCTGAAAAAGCAAAAGCACACTACGAGCAAATTATATTTAACCACGCAGATAGTATTTACTTTGTTGAAGCGCGAAAGAAGTATAGAATGCTAAGAGGTGATGCAATAAACTAAAATTGAATAGACATATAACAAGAAAAGTAAGACAATGTATATCTATAACGTAACAATTAATATCGAGGAAAGTGTTCATGATCTATGGTTAGAATGGATGAGAAGAGAACATATTCCTGCTATGTTGGCAACTGGAAAATTTTCCAAAGCACTAATGACTCGAGTAAACATAGAAGAGGAAATGGGAGGTACTTCATATTCTATTCAATACACAACCGATAGTAAAGAAACGCTTCAGAAGTTTTATGATGAACATGCTTCAGAACTTCGAGAGCACAGTAAACCTTTTGAAGGAAAATTCGTTTCTTTTAGAACTGAACTTGAAGTTGTAGGCGAAGCCCATAATGAACTCTTTAGCCCAACTAAATAATCTCTAAACTTAGGAATCAATCCACCTGAATGAAAAAATCTAATCCCAAAAATAATCACCACACCTCACGCTCTTCTTCTCGCGACGGAGCAGTTCGAGCTAAAAAACATCTAGGTCAGCATTTTCTAAAAGATGAGGAAATTGCTAAGAAAATAGGTGATACACTAGGGTTAGAAGGCTATAAAAATGTTTTAGAAATTGGGCCTGGAATGGGTGTGCTAACAAAGTATCTGATAGAAAAAGATATCGAGCTTATAGCAATGGATTTAGACGCTGAGTCTATTGTATATTTAGAAGCTAATTACCCAAATGAAAATTTGAAAATAATAGAGGGAGACTTCTTAAAATATGACCTCTCATCATTGTTCGATAAAGAACAATTTGCAATCACAGGAAATTACCCTTACAATATTTCCACACAAATCATCTTTAAGATGTTGGAGTGGAAAGACCAAATCCCCGAGTTAACTGGAATGTTTCAGAAGGAAGTTGCACAACGAATTTGTGAGAAGGAAGGAAGCAAAGCCTATGGCATTCTATCCGTTTTAACTCAGGCTTTCTACGATGCAGAATATCTTTTTACGGTTCCTCCTTCTGTCTTTAATCCACCACCAAAAGTAGATAGCGGAGTAATTCGTTTAAAGAGAAAGGAAAATTATTCTATTGACTGCGATGAGAAAATGTTGTTTAGAGTTGTGAAAACAGCATTTCAACAACGGCGAAAAACACTTCGAAATAGTTTAAAACCCTTTAATCTTTCCGATAAGATAAAAGAAGATATTATCTTTGACCTTCGTCCGGAACAACTTTCAACCTCACAATTTATATCACTTGCCAAAAAACTGGAAAACGATGCGATTTCAACTGACTAAAGACGTCATTGAACAAGTAGAGCAATTAATTGAACACCGCGATGGTGAGAAATTAAAAGAACTTCTGCATGACCTCCACTTTGCTGATATAGCTGAACTTCTTGATGAGTTAAATGTAGATGAAGCAACCTACATTGTAAGGCTTTTAGACAGCGAAGTAACTAGTGAAATTCTTATTGAACTAGACGAGGATCTTCGAGAACGTATTCTAGACAACCTTACGCCTTCAGAGATTGCTGAAGAGCTGGAGGAAATGGACACTGATGATGCGGCAGATATCATTGCTGAACTCGATGACGAAATCCAAAAGCAAGTAATAGGGCATATTGAGGATGAAGAACACGCCTCAGACATCGTTGAACTATTGCGATATGACGAGGATACAGCAGGTGGGTTGATGGCAAAAGAACTCGTTCAAGTAAAAGAAACATGGACTGTTGCTGGCTGCGTTCGTGAAATGCGAAGACAGGCCGAAAACGTTACTAGAGTGCATTCTATATATGTTACAGACAAAAAAGGTAAATTAAAAGGAAGACTTTCTCTAAAAGATTTACTCACTGCTCCAAGTCGCTCACATATTAGTGAAATTTATATTCCAAAAGTAGACTATGTTAACGTTCATACTGAAGGTAATGAAGTTGCTAGAATAATGCAAAAATACGACTTGGAAGCACTGCCAGTTGTTGATGATAACGGTATTTTGGTTGGTAGAATTACAATTGATGATATTGTTGACTACATGAAGGAAGAAGCTGAAAGAGATTATCAGCTAGCAGCGGGAATTAGTCAGGATGTTGAAGCGAGCGATAGTGTTTTTAAACAAACTAAAGCACGACTCCCATGGTTATTGATAGGAATGCTTGGAGGTTTAGGGGCTGCGACTATCATTTCTGGATTTGAAACCATAATGACCACATTTCCTAAACTACTTATATTCGTGCCGTTAATTCAAGCAACCGCTGGAAATGTAGGGGTTCAATCTAGTGCAATTATTGTACAAGGTTTAGCAAATGACTCGTTAAAAGGCCATTTGTTAGCTCGAATTATAAAAGAAACTACAGTAGCATTAGTAAATGGAATTTCAATTGCATTAATAGTACTTTTTATTAGTCATTTTGTATTCTTCACTAGCTATTTGGAGTCTATTAGCATCGGAATAGCCCTTATAACTGTAATTATTATGGCGGCTATTGTTGGAAATCTAATTCCACTCTTTCTAAACAGTCGTGGGATTGATCCTGCTGTTGCAACAGGTCCTTTTATTACTACTAGTAATGACGTGTTAGGAATTTTTACTTACTTTCTTATAGCAAAAACAATTCTCGGATTTTGAAATCAGAAGTATTCAAACAAAGTTTTACCGTGCCAACATCAGCTATCGATGTTTTAGGACACGTGAATAACGTTACCTATTTACAATGGTGCTTAGATGCCGCTGAAGAACATTGGGTTTCTCGAACTACTGAAGATGATAGAGCAAAATATGTTTGGGTAGTTTTGAATCATACCATTACTTATAAAAACCCTTCCTTCGCTGGAGAACAATTAGAAACTCATACTTGGATTGATTCATACCAAGGTGTGAAAAGTGAACGTCATTATAAAATTATTCGTTCTTCCGATGGGAAAACCATTGTAGAAGCTAAAACCCTTTGGTGTTTCTTAGACTCAGAAACTCGTAGGCCCTCAAAAATTCCTGCTGAGATAAGTAGTTTATTTTAATATTTCCTAAAACGCATAAAAAAACCTCAAACTGCTATAGAGCTCGAGGTTTCTTCAATTACACTTAAGATAAGAAAGCTGTTCTAAGCCTTCTTGTAGCTTGAATGATACTCTTCCATTAGGTTCATCAGAGCAGTCACTAAGTCTTTAGTTTCTAAAAGAATACTAAAATATAAAGTAGTGTTTTTTGGACTAGACTCTTCAGTTCTAGTACGTGCTACTTGTTTTTCAATTTTATTAGATAGGCTTGCAAAAATCTCTTCTTTTCTATCTAAAACTCTACCAATTTTCTCAAATTCTTTCTTGTGGAAAATCTCCTCGATTTCTTTAAATAACTCTTCCAGATAACGATCTATCTCCTGAAGATCCTTTATTTGATTAAATCGTAAAGCCTTGTGGTTGTTGTTAATGTGTTTGTGGCTTGCTTTCGAAATATATTCTAAGCTTTGAACAACGTCTGTTAGATAACCCAATATAATTATATAGAAGTTACTTCCTCGAACACTCTTTTCGTCTAAGTTTTTAATAAAATAGAAAATATTGTCTCTAAGGTCTTCTACCTCGTCGTTTAGTTTTTTGACACCTTTTCGGCTCTTTTTAAGCTTCTTAGTGTCTTGTCTTGCTAGTCCTCGTAAAACATCGGTGTATATTTTATTTGAACGGGAAACAACATTGCTAATATTCTCTGCACTTTCATGAATAATACCTTGTACGGTCTTACTTTCAGTTTTCTTTAAGCCTGTAGTGTCGAGGCTTGAACGAACTTTGTTTTTATGAGAAAGGTAGCTTCTCACTAATAAAACAACAACCATCAATAAGAGCACAGCAACCATAGTTGCTTTACCAATATAGATTAGGTAGGTCAAAATACCTGCAGACGTAAATGCTACAAAAGCAGTAAAGAACCATCCTCCGATAACTTTAAGCACTCCAGCAACTCTATAAACTGCACTTTCGCGTCCCCATGCTCTATCTGCAAGTGAAGTACCCATAGCAACCATAAAAGTAACGTAGGTAGTAGATAAAGGAAGCTTCATTGAGGTTGCTGTTGCAATCAAAATACCAGCTACCATTAAATTTATTGATGCACGAATCATATCGAAAGCAGGTAGCTCATACGTTTTGTGCTTCGGAAGATCGATTACTGGCTTTTCAAATCGCTTATCAATTTTTGACTGAAATGATTTTGGAGTTAGATACTCAAAAAGATTAGCCATTTGAGTACTAGATCTTACGAAAAATCTAGAAAGAATGTTAGGCTCAAATTTTTCATGACCTTCGCCTTGACGTGAAAGGTTGATTTCGGTTTCTGAAACTGTTCTAGCTTTTTTAGAGAACCAAATCGTCAAAACCATTACTAATCCAGCACCAAAAAGCAAGTATGGCTCTGCTGGTACAGCTTCTGCTAGACTATCCATGCTGTAATCATTTGGCGCTATACCAGAAGCAGACCAGTCGATATAACTGTGATAAGCAGCCATGGGTACTCCAATAAAGTTCACAAGGTCGTTTCCAGCAAAAGCAAGAGCAAGTCCAAAAGTCCCTGCACCAATAACTATAATCAAGACACTTTTTCTGAAAATTCTCATATACAATTGAGAGAATATAGTCCAGAAAACCAAAGCAACTCCAACAATTATTAACGTGTTGTTATTGATGAAGTCTCCAAAGTTTGCGTAGAAAGGAGTTCCTTTTAAACCTTTAATGAAAATAAAGTAGCTAATAGAAGTTAGCGCTACACCCCCGAAAATTCCACCAAACCTCTTCATTTGCTTCTCGGAGTTGAAGGTGAAAATCAATCGGGTTATATATTGAACTATAGCACCACAAGTGAAAGCGATGACCACCGAAAGGAGAATACCCGAAATAATGAAAGGAACCTTTTCTGCGTTTATATAGTTTACAATAGAAGAGAATGTTTCGCCATCAGTATTGCTAATCTTTATCAATCCCATAATCACTGCGGCTCCAAGTAGTTCAAAAACAATAGAAACCGTTGTAGAAGTAGGGAGACCAACTGTGTTGAAAAAGTCGAGCAGTAAAATATCGGTAATCATTACTGCCATGAAAATAATCATGATCTCACTGAAGTAAAATTGGGAAGGAACAAAAATTCCATTTCGAGCAACTTCCATCATTCCACTAGAAAAACCAGCACCAATAAAAATACCAACACTAGCTATAATCAGTATGCCTTTAAAAGGTATAGCCTTTGAACCTATGGCTGAATTGAGAAAGTTAACTGCATCATTGCTCACCCCAACAACTAAATCTGCAACAGCAAGCACCACAAGGGCAACAATCATTAATAAGTAAATGTTTTCCATTTTGTCAAATAATTAGCGGATGCAAATT
>DATGMT010000019.1:0-17024 GCA_035307265.1 Aequorivita sp. | reverse complement strand
AATTGTTTAAGATAACTATTGGTAGAATCGATGGCATTAAGTTTGATTATATTCAAAACTAGAATTATGTTTGGTAATACGTTTATTAAGGTGTTCCAAGAAACAAAAAAGTAATAACTTTGCGAAATAGAAAAGAAAATTATTTAATGCAGAAAAAACAAGCCGGAACAGATCAACTTATTACTCAGATTATAGAAGGGATCGAAGAAGTTAAAGGTAAGGATATTCAAATTCTTGACCTCCGAGATATAGAAAACACCGTTTGCGACTATTTTATTATTTGCAGTGGTACATCCAATACACATGTTAACGCTATTGTTAACTCTATTCAGAAAACCGTAAGCAAAGCCATAAAAGAAAAACCTTGGCACGTAGAAGGCAGTGATAACGCAGAGTGGATCCTCCTTGACTATGTTCATGTGGTAGTTCATGTTTTTCAAACACACATTCGTGAGTTTTATGACATTGAAGGCCTTTGGGGGGACGCAAAATTAGTTAAAATAGAAACAACACATTAAAAGATACGCTGCCATATGGCTAAAGAAAGTAAAAACAATAAGAACGACTCGAAAAAGCCAAGACCCAATTACTATTGGATTTATGCTGGTATAATCCTACTATTTTTCGGGATCCAAATATTTGGTGGAGGCAGTTGGTCTCAACCTGCAAAGACAAATCAGGCTGCATTTGAAGAATACTTAAAGGCAGGTGACGTTGATAAGGTTGATGTTATCAATAAGAAAATTGCAAAAGTTTATCTTACACGAGAAGCAAAAACTAAGTCTGTTCATTCAAAAAAAGACGACACACCTGCGTTTCTTTCGCCTGGGCCAAACGATCCTGACTATCAGTTTGAGTTTGGAGATCTTCAGAACTTTGAGAAATCTTTCCAGCAAATAAAAGAAGAGAATCAGTTAGCCACAAAAATGGAGTGGCATACAGACACTAATGTTTGGGGTGATATTCTTATTGGGATTTTACCATTTGTTATCATCATAGCCATTTGGATATTCATCATGAGGCGAATGTCTGGTGGCGGTGGCGGTGGTGCTGGCGGTCAGCTATTTAACATTGGAAAATCTAAGGCTAAACTCTTTGATGAGAAGACTGATATTAAAACTTCATTTAAGGATGTTGCTGGACTTGAAGGAGCTAAAGAAGAAGTTCAAGAGATTGTTGACTTCCTAAAGTTTCCAGACAAATACACTGCTTTAGGAGGTAAGATTCCAAAAGGAGCTCTTTTGGTAGGCCCACCTGGAACGGGAAAAACGCTTTTAGCTCGAGCGGTTGCTGGTGAGGCTCAAGTACCTTTCTTTTCACTATCTGGATCAGATTTTGTTGAAATGTTTGTGGGAGTTGGAGCTTCGAGAGTTAGAGACCTATTTAAACAAGCTAAGGAAAAATCTCCTTCTATTATATTTATTGACGAGATTGATGCGATTGGTCGTGCCCGAGGCAAGAATAATTTCTCAGGAAGTAATGATGAACGAGAAAACACCTTAAACCAACTTCTTACAGAGATGGATGGTTTTGGGACAAATTCTAATGTAATTGTTTTAGCTGCCACAAACCGAGCAGATGTTTTAGATAAAGCATTAATGCGAGCCGGACGATTTGACAGACAAATTTATGTAGACCTTCCAGACGTTAGAGAGCGTGAAGAGATATTTGAAGTTCACTTACGCCCGCTTAAGAAAGCAGAAGGATTAGACGTTGAGTTTTTAGCAAAGCAAACCCCTGGCTTTTCAGGAGCAGATATTGCAAACGTATGTAACGAAGCCGCTTTAATAGCTGCACGTACGGGCAAAGAGTCAGTAGATAAACAAGATTTCTTAGATGCAGTAGATAGAATTGTAGGTGGTCTTGAAAAGAAAAATAAGATTATGACATTGGATGAGAAGCGAGCAATTGCTTTTCACGAAGCGGGTCATGCTACAGTAAGTTGGATGCTAGAACACGCTGCACCATTAGTAAAGGTTACTATAGTTCCGCGTGGGCAATCATTGGGAGCTGCTTGGTATTTACCAGAGGAGCGTTTGATAATTCATCCAGAACAGATGCTTGATGAAATGTGTGCTGCCCTTGGAGGGAGAGCTGCTGAAAAGGTTATATTCGACCGTATCTCTACAGGAGCACTAAGTGATTTAGAAAAGGTGACAAAACAAGCGCGAGCTATGGTTACTATCTATGGTTTGAATGATAAAATCGGTAACCTAACCTATTATGATAGCAGTGGTCAATCTGAATATAATTTCACCAAGCCATATAGTGAAAAAACAGCTGAGCTAATCGATAAGGAAATCTCAAATCTAATTGAGGAGCAATATCAACGTGCTGTGAAAATATTAGAGGAAAATAAAGACAAGTTAACAGAATTGGCAAATGTTCTTCTTGAGAAAGAAGTTATATTCAAAGACAACCTTGAGAAGATATTCGGGGAAAGACCTTTTGAAAAGCCAGAAGTAGTTACTAGAGAAACTACTTCATAGTGAATGCTGTCTATTAAACTTTATGAACTTTGAATTTTAAAGGCGTTTAACTTCAATTAAGATTTTATATCTTTGGAGTTAAACGTTTTTAGCAATCCCTCAATGCAAATAATGAGTCTACTTAGAAGACTTTTTAACCCCAAGCACAAAAAATCGGATGAAAAGGCAAAAAAAGCTGATCAGTCCGAGCACAGTAGCTATTATCCTGAAGAGAAACTACCTCTTGACGAAAGGTTTACCCATAATTTTAGAAAAAACGGAGGTAAATTTATCTATTGTGAAGATTGGGAAGAAGTCTTGGAAGCGTTTGACAATATTCTATTGGAAAATGACTGGTATGAACAAGAAGTGTTTTGTGTGAACGAAAAGCTCTGCAAAAGGTTTGAAGGTTTTAACTTAGAATTTAATAGAAAAACTAACTCTGCATTCTTTCTTTCTGAATGTGAATCATTGATAGCTCATACTGGTGCTATTATGCTTTCATCTAATCAAATAAAAGAAAAAAAACTTCAAGACTTACCTGCTAATGTCGTTGTTTTTGCGACCACAAGTCAAATTGTTGATACCATAAGCGAAGGCCTTAGAATTATCAATAATAGACGTTCTGGTCATATACCGAGTAATATAACAACCATTCAACATTTTGAAGAGGAGAACAAGGAAAAAGATTTTATGAGTTATGGAAGTAGCACAAAAAACCTATATTTGCTACTTTTGGAAGACTTATAATATGAAAGAAATTCTCGTACGAACCATCTCGGGCGTATTATACATTTCAATTATCGTTTTTGCGATGTTATACTCACCTTTATGGTTTGTTGGACTTTTCTTTATACTCGCAGTAATCACAATGAGCGAGTTTCTTAAATTAGTACATCTAACTAGTTATCTTGCCTACTTTATTTTAGCTGCTGCTTTTTACTTTTTAAGTTATCGGATATTCGATAAAAATGCAGTTTATCTACTTTTGATTCTAAACATATTTGTCAATCTTTTTCTTTTAAAAGATGTGTTATGGACTAGTAAGATACCGATGTTTGAAAAGAAAAAATACATAACTGTTATTTTCTATATCATAAGTGGGTTTGTGTTCTTAACATTAATTCCATTTCAATATTTAGATGATTCGGTGCCGAGAAATGATAATTTTAGATCTTATATTATTTTGTCAGTATTTGCTTTAATGTGGGCTAACGATACATTTGCTTATTTAATTGGCTCTAAATATGGAAAACACAAGTTATTAGAACGCATTTCCCCTAAGAAAACTATTGAGGGGTTTTTAGGAGGAATGGCAGGCGCGCTTCTAGTAGCATTTATTATCTTTAATTTAATTTCAAATTATATATCTTCACCCGACAACTATGAGCTTTGGGTTTGGGCTATATTAGCAATTATTGTATCTATCTTTGGTACAATTGGCGATTTAATACAGTCTAAATTTAAAAGGCAAGCTGGTGTTAAAGACAGTGGTATTATTATGCCTGGTCACGGGGGAATGTATGATAGGTTGGACAGTATAATCTATGCGAGTCCTTTTGTTTACGCTTTCTTATTAATTGTAGATTATGTTTCATAAAGAAGGATTTAAGATTATTATTGGTTCTTTAATTACAGTTATTGTATTGAGCTTAGCCACAGACTACTTTGTTGAGAACTCTATTATTCGCAACGGAGTTATCATTACACTAGTTTTGTTATTAGTATTGATTCTCCAGTTTTTCCGGAATCCGAAGAGAAATTTTATAGCAAAGCCAGAAGCTATCCTTTCTGCTGTAGATGGCAAGGTTGTAGTAATAGAAGAAGTTTTTGAAAAAGAATATTTTAAGGACAAGAGACTTCAAATCTCTGTATTTATGTCGCCTATTAACGTACATGTAACTCGCTATCCTACAGAAGGTCGTGTTGTTTATAGTAAATATCATCCAGGAAAATACTTGGTTGCATGGCATCCTAAGGCTTCTGAAGAAAACGAGCGTACAACGGTTGTTGTAAACAGCAAGACATTTGGAGATGTTTTATATAGACAGATCGCGGGAGCGTTAGCAAAACGAATAGTTAACTACGCCGAAGAAGGTCAGCAAGTTGAACAATGTAGCGACAGTGGATTTATTAAGTTTGGATCACGTGTAGATATTTACCTTCCTTTAGACGCTAAAGTGAAAGTAACTTTAAATCAAAAAGTAAAAGGAGGAATTTCCGTTATTGCAGAAAGATAGAATGAATTCAGAAGAATTAGATAAAGCTTTTAATCAGGCTGTTGACAGTATTAACAATCACACAGATACTTTTCCAGCAGATTTTCTTTTGCGATTATACGCTTATTACAAAAGAGCCACTAATAATCAAGATACGCCTGGAAGCAGCAAGCCATTAATCAATGCTTTTAAAACGAATGCTTTGTTTCAAACCCGTGGTTTAACCCCTGAAGAAGCGAAGAAAAAATATATAGAAGCAGTAAATCGTTACTTCCTTTACAGAAAATAACGATTTACAAAGTTTACCACTCTCCTACTCTATTTAAATAATATGGATACTTAAGTTCCATATTCATTATAGAGTCTTTACTATATTTTATTGAAGGCTTGCAAGGCTAGCTTTTAGCGTTTCAATTTTTGCTAGAGCATCGGCTTCTTTTTGTTTTTCTAAAGCAACAACTTGTTCTGGAGCACCGTTTACAAAGCGTTCATTTTTCAATTTACTTTGAACACTTTTCAAGAAACCTTCGGTGTATTTTAATTCGCTTTCAAGTTTAGCTTTTTCTTCTTCAACGTCAATAACTCCTGAAATAGGAATAAAATACTCATTGCTTTTAACTCTAAAAGTAATGGCCCCTTCTAGCTTTTGATTTATATAGTTTAGTTCCGATATATTTCCAAGCTTAGAAATTACTTCGTCAAAGTCTTTAGAAGCGTTATCGTTATTTAAAACAGAAAGTGAAATAGCATCTTTAAAAGAGATATTTTTTTCTTTCCGTATTGATCTTACGCCTGAGATAACCTCTGAAGCGAAACTAAAACTGTTTATTAGCTCATTATCGAATGGAGTTGATTCTGGCCATCTTGAAATAATAAGAGCTTCAGATGCGTCTCTTTCGGATATATGCTGCCAAATTTCTTCAGAGATAAAAGGAACGAACGGGTGAAGTATTTTTAAATTATCTTCTAAAATAGAGATAACCTCACGGTAAGTTTCTTCAGCAATAGCTTCTCCAAAGGGAGGTTTTACCATTTCTAGGAACCAAGAACAGAAATCGTCCCACACCAACTTATAAGTAGCCATTAGTGCATCACTAATTCTATACTTACTATAGTGGTCTTCTATTTCTGTCAATGCTTTTTGGAATTTACTTTTATACCATTTTATAGCAGTTTGATCACTTGTAGTAGGTTTTTTATCAACAGAAACTTCCCATCCATCAATTAATCGGTATGCATTCCATATTTTATTTACAAAGGCACTACCTTGTTTACAAAGGTCTTCATCGAACATAAGGTCATTACCAGCGGGAGAGCTCAATAGCATTCCAACTCTAACGCCATCTGCTCCGTATTTTTTCATCAATTCGATAGGGTCTGGTGAATTCCCAAGAGACTTACTCATTTTTCTACGTTGTTTATCACGAACAATACCTGTTAGATAAACATTAGAAAATGGTTTTTCGTCTCTATACTCGTATCCAGCAATAATCATTCTAGCTACCCAAAAGAATAGAATCTCTGGTGCTGTAACTAAATCGTTTGTAGGATAATAGTAGTTTATTTCATCGTTTTCTGGCTCTAAAATACCGTTAAAGACACTTATTGGCCATAGCCATGATGAAAACCATGTATCAAGTGCATCAGGATCTTGGTTTAATTCGTCGATTGTCAGATTCTGATTCCCTGTTTTTTCTTTTGCTATTTCTAGCGCTTTATCTTTAGTTTCAGCTACTACGTAGTCTTCCTTTCCATCGCCATAATAGAATGCAGGAATTTGGTGTCCCCACCAAAGTTGGCGTGAAATATTCCAATCACGCACATTTTCCATCCAATGTCTATAGGTGTTAATAAACTTATCAGGTACAAGGTTTACATCTTTTTCAAGAACAGCGTCTAAAGCAGGTTGAGCAAGTTCTTTCATTTTAAGGAACCATTGGTCGCTCAGTTTAGGTTCTATCACAGCTCCTGTTCTTTCGCTTGTTCCTACTTTATGAATGTGAGTTTCTATTTTTGAAACCACACCCATCTTTTTCATTTCTTCAACGATCTCCTTTCTAACAACAAAACGATCTTTTCCTTCATAATGTAATCCATAGCTATTTAGGGTTCCGTCATCGTTTAGGATATCTATAATTTCTAAATTATGTCGATCCCCTATTGCTTTATCATTTTCATCGTGTGCTGGAGTTACTTTCAAGCATCCAGTACCAAATTCAACGTCTACATATTCATCTTCTATAATAGGTATAACACGATTACAAACGGGCACTATTGCTTTTTTACCTCGTAGATGTGAAAAGCGTTCATCATTTGGATTTATACAAATTGCTGTGTCGCCTAATATGGTCTCGGGGCGAGTAGTTGCAATAGTTAAGGATTCATCACTTCCTTCAATTTTATACTTAAGGTAGTAAAGGTTTCCTTGTTTTTCAGTATAAATCACTTCTTCGTCTGAAAGAGTTGTCTTCGCTTGTGGATCCCAATTTACCATTCGGTATCCGCGATAGATATTACCTTTATTATAAAGATCGACAAACACTTTTATAACCGAAGCAGACATATCGTCGTCCATTGTGAACTTTGTACGTTCCCAATCGCAAGATGCACCTAGTTTTTTAAGTTGTTCTAAAATAATTCCACCGTGTTCGTGCGTCCAGTCCCATGCGTGTTCTAAAAATTCTTCACGAGAAAGAGTTGATTTATTGATTCCATTTGCTTTCAGTTTTGCTACAACTTTAGCTTCTGTTGCAATAGAAGCATGGTCTGTTCCAGGAACCCAGCAAGCATTAAATCCTTTTAATCTAGCTCTTCTAATTAGAACATCTTGAATGGTATTATTGAGCATATGTCCCATGTGTAGTACACCTGTAACGTTTGGCGGAGGAATTACTATGGTATATGGAGTTCTTTCATCTACTTCTGAATGGAAGTATCGATTTTTCATCCAGTAGTCATACCATTTGTTTTCAACCTGTTCTACGTTGTATTTTGTATCTAATGCCATTCTTTGGTCTAGTTTTTGAAGAGTAAGTTGCAAAAGTAATTATATCCGTAGGATAATAAAAGTGAATAAGTTATTTTGCGAATGGTTTAAAAGTTATTTACTTTAGCACATACAAAAAAATATAATCATGAAAAAATTTGCACTAATTGCACTTGTAGCTCTAATTAGTTTTACTGCTCAAGCACAAGCCGAGATTACCTTTAAAAGTGAAACTATAGATTATGGTACTATTTCTAAAGGAAGCGATGGCCTTCGTGTGTTTGAATTTACGAATACTGGAGATGCTCCACTTATTATAACTAATGTTAGATCTAGCTGTGGATGCACAATCCCTAAAAAGCCAGATGGTCCAGTAGCTCCAGGAGAGAGTAGCACTATTGAAGTTAAATATGACACTAATCGCGTTGGTCCTATTAGAAGATCTATTACAGTTATGTCTAATGCTTCAGAGCCAATGATTGCTTTAAAGATTAAAGGTGAAGTAAAAAATAACACTAATAGTGTTTTAGAGAAAAGCTAAATATTGAATTATCAATATTATATAAACTAAACCCCATTGACTTGGGGTTTTTTTATTTTTAGAAGGTAGGTTTTTTTAGAATAAAGACAGCTATATTATTAGAGCTTATGCCTTTTTTCTTTCTAGAGTACAGACTTTTCACTTAAAGTTTTTAATGTTTTAGTTATTAGTTCGGTTGGGTATTGTGAGTGTATATTTTAAAGTTATCTACCTATTGAATATTGGCATCTGGTTACCGAATGATAAAATAATTTTGCAACTTTGTTCGCAAAATATAAAACTATGCCTTCAGTTTCCATTAAGGGGAAAAATATGCCGGAGTCCCCAATCCGAAAATTGGTTCCATTTGCTGAGAAAGCGTATAAAGCGAACAAAACTGTATATCATTTAAATATTGGACAGCCAGATATCAAATCGCCAGATGGTGCGATGGAAGCTGTTGCCAATCATAAAATAGACATTCTAGCCTATACCCGATCTGAAGGGTCTCAAGAGTATCGAGATAAAATTGCTGAATATTATAAACGAAATAATATTATGGTTGATGGTAACGACATTATTGTTACCACAGGTGGTAGTGAAGCTCTTTTATTTGCGATGGGAAGCATTGCAGATGCAGATGATGAAATAATTATTCCTGAACCTTTTTATGCAAATTACAATGGTTTTGCCACTGCTTCGGGAGTTAAGATTATCCCAGTTATTTCAAAAATTGAAGATAATTTTGCCCTACCTCCTATTTCGGAATTTGAAAAGTTAATTACTCCAAAAACCAAGGCTATTTTAATTTGTAATCCTGGAAATCCAACAGGGTATTTATACTCTAAAGAAGAAATACAAACCTTAGGTGAGATAGCAAAGAAACACGATTTGTTTTTAGTTTCTGATGAAGTTTATCGAGAGTTCACGTACGATGGGTCTAAGCACTATTCTATTTTAGAGGATGAAAGTTTAGCCGATTATGGAATTATTGTTGATTCTGTGTCT
The DNA here is from genome assembly GCA_035307265.1 of Aequorivita sp. Lineage (GTDB taxonomy): Bacteria > Bacteroidota > Bacteroidia > Flavobacteriales > Flavobacteriaceae > Aequorivita. The sequence continues at coordinate 7,823 of DATGMT010000019.1, read as the reverse complement.
AAAAGATACAGTATGTGTGGTGCTCGTATAGGTTGTTTAGTTTCCAAGAACAAGGAAGTTATCAACACTGCAATGAAATTTGCTCAAGCTCGTTTAAGTCCTCCAACGTTTGCACAAATAGCAAGTGAAGCTGCTTTAGATACTCCACAAAGTTATTTTGATGAAGTAATTGAGGAATATGAAGACAGAAGAAATACATTGGTTTCGGCTTTAAAAGAAATTCCAGGTGTTATTGTAGGAGAACCTAAAGGAGCGTTTTACTGTATCGTTCAACTTCCTATAAAAAACAGCGATGCTTTTGCGCAATGGCTTTTAGAAGAATTTGACGTGGATGGTGAAACCGTGATGGTAGCACCTGCTGCAGGATTTTACTCAACTCCAGGAGTAGGGCTAAATCAAGTTCGAATTGCCTATGTCCTTAAGAAGGAAAGTTTGTTGAGAGCTGTAAAAATATTAAAAATCGCCCTTCAAGAATACAAGGATTAATGCAAATTGAAGAATATAAATCGCTCAAGACCTACAATACATTTGGCATAGACTGCTCTGCGCGATATTTTGTTTCAATAAATAGTGTTTCAGAATTAAAGCAAGCTCTTTCCTCAAGAACTTCTGAAGAACTTTTTGTTTTAGGAGGTGGAAGTAACATGCTTTTAATCAACGATTTGAATGCGCTAGTGCTTCACATTAATATCAAAGGAATTGAAGTTGTAAAAGAAACCGATTCTGTTGTTTATGTGAAAGCAATGGCAGGTGAGAATTGGCATAACTTTGTTTTACATTGCATTAAAAATGATTTTGGAGGATTAGAGAATCTATCTTTAATTCCTGGCAATGTAGGCACTGCACCTATTCAAAATATCGGAGCTTATGGAGTTGAGTTAAAAGATACTTTCGTGAGCTGTAATGCCCTTGAAATCGATACTTTAAAAGAAAGAGAGTTTACAAAAGAAGAAGTGAAATTCGAATATCGCAATTCTATTTTCAAGAATGAGGTTAAGGAAAAATATATTATTACAAGTGTAACTTTTTGTTTGACAAAGAAGAATCACAAAAAAAACACTTCATACGGTGATATTCAGAAAGTTTTATCTGATAAGAAGATCGACAATCCAAGTATTCAAGACATATCTGAAGCAGTAATTGCTATTCGCCGATCTAAGCTACCTGATCCTAAAACACTTGGAAATAGCGGAAGTTTCTTTAAAAATCCTATAGTGGATTTAGAAACTTTTCAAGTGTTTAGAAGTAAGTTTCCTGAAGCACCATTTTACGAAGTTTCAGCCACAGAGTTTAAGATTCCTGCGGGTTGGTTAATTGAGTATTCTGGATTTAAAGGAAAGCGATTTGGCGATGCAGGTATCCATAAAAATCAAGCTTTGGTCCTTGTAAATTACGGCAATGCTACCGGAAAAGAAATTTGGAATTTAGCGCTGAAAATACAGAAATCGGTAAGAGATAAAACAGGCATAACTATTGAACCTGAAGTCAATATATTCTAGTTTTCTTCCTTTAAAATAGACTCTAATATCTACATTATTGAGCCACTTTTTTCAGAAGAAAAAAGGGACGTTAATATTTTATGAATTTAGACCAATAAAACTTAATTTTTGAGGATAGAAGTCTTAAAGGTTGTATTTTTGCACTTTAAATTGAAGACATGAAACTTGTACTTATCACAATCGCGCTACTCCTTATTGGTGTTGCCGGTATAGCAATAAAAATTTGGGCAAAAAAAGACGGGAAATTTGCAGGAACTTGTGCTAGTCAAAGCCCCTTTTTAAACAAAGAAGGAGCTTCTTGTGGTTTTTGCGGAAAAACTCCTGATCAATTCGATAGCTGTAAAGAAGAGAGCCATAATTAATATTCCCCTTTGATTACTTTGGTCTTGGATGAGCTATTTAGGGTTACTTTATCTATAACCACATTGCTCAACAATTATTACTAACCTCTTCTTTGTAGATGCTTATGGTGCTACTATACGTTTTCGGCTCAGTGGCTCTAATTAACTGTGCTTATTACTTACTGTTTTCTAAACTTTCATTTTTAAAAATTTCACATAAAAACGCCGAGGCTAACCCCCCTATTTCTGTAATTATATGTGCTAAGAATGAAGCTGAAAATTTAAGAAACCACATTCCGTTTTGGTTAAATCAAAAATATCCAAATTTTGAGCTTATACTCATCAACGACTCCTCTATTGACGATACTCTAGAAGTAATAGAAGAGTTTGCAGAAAAAGATAATCGAATTCAAATAGTAGATGTTAAGAGCAATGAAGCTTTCTGGGGAAATAAAAAATATGCTTTAACATTAGGTATTAAACGAGCAAAGAACAATCATTTGCTTTTTTCAGATGCAGACTGCTATCCGGCATCAGAAAAATGGATTGAGTTAATGGCTTCAAATTTTTCTACAGAAAAGGAATTAGTTTTGGGGTATGGAGCCTATAAAAAAGATTCAGGTTTATTAAATAAGCTGATTCGTTTTGAAACCTTAATGACAGCTGTTCAGTACTTTTCGTATGCAAAAGCCCGAAATCCTTATATGGGTGTTGGTCGTAATTTAGCTTACACCAGTGAACTCTATTATAAAAACAACGGATTTATGAGTCATATCAGGGTGCTCTCTGGAGACGATGATCTATTTGTTAATCAGGCAGCCACTGCTAAAAATACGAGTATTTGCATAGAGCCTGAAGCTTTCACTTATTCTATTCCGAAAAAATCACGACATAAATGGAAGGTTCAAAAAAATAGGCACTACTCTACTGCTTCTTTATACAAACCTAAACACCGACTACTTTTAGGCGTTTATTATATTTTCAATTTATTGTTTTGGGTTTTAGTTCCAATTGTTTTATTCACAAGCTATTGGGAATATGGATTGGCAGTTCTTTCCCTAAGACTATTGATGCAATACGTTATCATTAGTAATGCTGCTAAAAAGCTAAAAGAATCTGATTTAACTCCTTGGATTCCATTCTTTGAGGTTCTCCTTGTTTTATTGCAATTGAGTATCTTTATTTCAAACAGAGGAGATAAAAACCCAAAATGGAAGTAACTTCAGAACAGATAATCGAGCAAATTCAGAACGCAAAAAAGGGTAAGCAAAGCGCTTTCAAGTTTTTGATGGATTATTATTGGAATCAAGTTTATGGATTTCAGATGAAGCGAGTTCGCAATGAGCACGAAGCAGAAGATATAAGTATTGAAGCCTTTGCCAAAGCTTTTGACAAGATAGATTCTTTTGATGAAAAGCATACCTTTTCGACTTGGTTGATTACTATTTCAAAGAACATTCAAATAGACAAAACTCGAAGAAAAAATGCGGCTGTACATTTAAATACAACTGATACTTCACCGGAGCACATTCAAAGAATACCTGACCACTCTCCTACTCCCGAAGATAAATTGATAACGGAGCAGAATTTAGCTCAATTATTACAATACATCAAGCTTTTAAAACCAGATTATCAAGAAGTAATTAACCTTCGTTATTTTCAGGAAATGAGTTACAATGAGATTTCCGAAAACCTCGAAGAACCACTTAACAATGTAAAAGTCCGATTGTTACGAGCAAGAAAACTTTTGGCTGAAATTATTGAAGCGAAACAAAAGTAACGTCTAGATTATCAGCCTTATATGAAGTGTGAGAATTCAGCTATCATTCTTCATTATTAGCCTTCTATTTCATTATACATTTTCGTACTTTTGCTTTCCATAATTACTGATACTTTGGAAATTCAAAAACCTCTTCCGAAGCCTAAATGGCTCCGCGTTAAATTACCAACTGGTGAAAAATACAGCAACCTTCGTGGTTTAGTTGACAAATACAGTCTCAACACAATCTGCACCTCTGGTAGTTGTCCGAATATGGGTGAGTGTTGGGGAGAAGGAACTGCAACTTTTATGATTCTTGGAAATATTTGCACTCGATCCTGTGGGTTTTGTGGTGTAAAAACAGGAAGGCCCGAAACTTTAGACTGGGATGAACCAGAAAAAGTAGCTCGTTCTATCAAGATTATGCAAACCAAGCATGCGGTTATTACTTCTGTAGATAGAGATGATTTAAAAGATATGGGTTCTATTATATGGGCTGAAACTGTAAAAGCCATTCGCCGTATGAATCCTGAGACTACTTTAGAGACGCTTATCCCAGATTTTCAAGGAATTACTCGTCATATAGACCGTATTATCGAAGTGAAACCTGAAGTAGTTAGCCACAATATGGAAACCGTTAAGCGATTAACTCGCGAAGTAAGGATTCAAGCTAAGTACGAGCGAAGTTTAGAAGTTTTAAACTATTTAAAACAACAAGGAATGCCTCGAACAAAGAGTGGCATTATGTTAGGTTTAGGTGAAAAAGAAGACGAAGTTTTTCAGACTTTAGAAGACTTAAGAAGTGTTGGTCTTGATATTGTAACTATTGGTCAGTACTTACAGCCTTCGAAGAAACATTTACCTGTAAAGGAGTTTATTACACCCGAACAGTTTAAGAAATATGAAATGGCTGGGCTTGAAATGGGGTTCCGTCATGTTGAAAGTGGTCCTTTAGTGAGATCGTCTTACAAAGCACAGAAGCACCTTACATAAAAACATTCTCCAACACATGAGTAAAAAGATAACTGTCGGAATTAACGGATTTGGTCGGATAGGTCGGAATATCTTCAGACTTTTACTGAACCATCCTACTATTGAGGTGGTTGCAATAAATGATTTGTCCGATTCTAAAACAATGGGGCATTTGTTAAAGTACGATAGTATTCATGGTGTTTTAAAAGAATCTATTTCAACTACTGAAAACCAAATAACAGTAGGAAATAAAGAAGTTAGATTTACTTCCGAGAAAAACATTGAAAACATTCAATGGGGGCAATTAGACGTTGTCATTGAGTCTACTGGAAAGTTTAAGCTCCGTTCTCAGTTAGAAAACCATTTAAAAAATGGAGCTAAAAAAGTTATTCTTTCTGTCCCACCACTAGAAGACGATATAAAAACGGTAGTTCTTGGTGTTAACGATTCTATTTTATCTGCAGAAGACACTATTATTTCAAATGCGTCTTGCACTACAAATAATGCAGCCCCAATGCTTAAGATTATCCATGATCTTTGTGGCATTGAGCAAGCTTATATCACAACCGTACACTCCTATACTACCGATCAAAGTTTACACGATCAACCACACCGCGACCTTCGCAGAGCACGTGCAGCAGGACAATCTATTGTGCCAACAACTACTGGTGCTGCAAAAGCATTGACAAAGATCTTTCCAGATTTAGCTGATGTTATTGGAGGTTGTGGAATACGCGTGCCCGTTCCAAATGGCTCGCTTTCTGACATTACTTTAAATGTGAAAAAAGAAATTTCAATTGCAGAAATAAACGATGCGTTCAAGCATGCTTCTGATAATTCAATGAAAGGAATATTAGAATACACTCAAGACCCTATTGTTTCAATAGATATTGTGGGAAATACACATTCTTGCATATTCGATTCAGACATGACTTCTGTAATAGGAAAAATGGTGAAGATAATAGGATGGTACGACAATGAAATAGGCTATTCTTCAAGAATCATCAACCTTATAGAAAAGGTAGTAAAAAATTAATTTTCAATTCTTTTTATAAAACTTTCAGTAGCATCATTCAGAAATGAAATGGTGATAGGCAGATAGTATAATTCAGCTTTCTTTATGTAAGGTTGAAGCCTCATATAGTCTTTTTCCGTTGTAAGGATTACACCTTCTTGGTCTAGATTATCGATTTCCGTAGAACTAAAGTCATGGTGATCAGGGAAAGATTTATGACTAAAGTTTAAATTATGATTTTCTAAAAAAGATATTAATGGATTTGGGTTTGCGATACCAGTAACTAAAGTGAATTTAATATTCTGAAGAAAATTTAAAGACTCAGTCTTGCTTTTCCCTTTAATCTCTTTGCTGTAAACTATTTTTGAAAAATAGACTTGCTGGTGCTTTTTAGGCTTCAATTTTCTTTCAATTTTATTCATTTCAGAAATAGAAAGAGTTTCGGGGCACTTTGTTACTACTAAAACCTCTGCCCTATTTGCACCACTTCTAGGCTCCCGAAGATTTCCTGTAGGCAAGACATAATCGTCAACATATAAATCGCCATAGCTTGTTAACAGGATAGACAATGAAGGAGTTACTCGTCGATGTTGAAATGCGTCATCTAGTATAATTAAATCTGCGTTGGTTTTCAGTTTATCGATTCCATTACTTCTAACTTCACAAACAGCAACGTCAACCTCGGGAAACTTCTTTTTGAATTGTAGAGGCTCATCGCCTACTTCAGAAACTGTGCTTGTTACCAATACTTTTCTAAAACCTATAGTCTTTCTTTTATAACCACGGCTTAATACTGCCACCTTATGTTTTTGTTTAAGTGTATTAACAAGAAACTCTACCATAGGTGATTTTCCTGTTCCTCCGGTAGATAAATTTCCAACACAAATAATAGGTAAGTTATACGAATGACTCTTAAGCCAACCTAGGTCATACAGCCTATTTCTTAACGCAGTGATAGCAGCGTAAATAATAGAAAAAGGAAAAAGAAGTTTTCGCAACAATTTCATTCGACGAAAGTACTAATTTCAACCAAAATTGAACACCTTGAATATAAAACTGATATAATAAATCTTTACAAACACTTATATTTACAGAAAATCAAGAAAATGAAAATTAAAGATGTTATAACCGTCCTTGAGGAGCTATCTCCTTTAGCTTATTCTGAAGGATTTGACAATACAGGACTTTTAGTAGGCGACAAAAAAGCTTCAGTTACTGGTATTTTAATTACGTTAGATACTTTAGAGTCTGTTGTAGATGAAGCCATTGAAAAAGGATGTAATTTAATTGTTAGCTTCCATCCTATCATTTTTTCAGGTTTAAAAAAGCTTACGGGAAGTAGTTATGTTGAACGAACGGTTCAAAAAGCGATAAAGCATGACATAGCCATTTTCTCTAATCACACAGCACTTGACAATTCTTGGAATGGTGTAAATGCTAAAATTTGTGAAAAGTTAGGACTTAAAAATCGTAAGATATTAATACCTCAAAAGGGAACTATCAAGAAGCTCACTACTTTCGTTCCAATTAAAGACGCAGAGAATGTCAGGAATGCCTTATTTCAAGCAGGTGCAGGAACTATAGGAAATTATGATAACTGCAGTTTCAATATCGAAGGCATTGGTAGTTTTAAAGGAAACGAAGATTCGTGTCCTGAAGTTGGCGAAAAAGGAGAACTTCGTTTTGAGAATGAAATACAAATTGGCGTTACTTTCGCAAGAAACTTACAGAGTAAAGTATTAAAGAGTCTATTTACAGCTCATCCATATGAAGAAGTAGCATATGAAATTTCTACCCTTGAAAATAACAATCAGCATATAGGTATGGGAATGATTGGTGAGTTAGAGACGCCAATGGATGAGTTAGAATTCCTAGAGTTTCTTAAGAAAACAATGAAAACAGACTGTGTTAGACATTCAACATTATTGGGAAAGTCGATTAAGAAAGTTGCAGTACTTGGAGGCAGTGGAAGTTTTGCAATAGATGCAGCCAAAGGAGCTGGAGCAGATATATTTATTTCAGCTGACTTTAAGTATCACGATTTTTTTAGAGCCGAAAATGCTATAATTTTGGCTGATATTGGACATTATGAGAGCGAACAGTTCACAAAAGAGCTTCTATATTCTTTCCTTAAGAAAAAAATGATTAATTTTGCACCTGTTTTGTCGGAAGGCGAAATTATATTATCCGAAATAAATACCAATCCCATTAGTTATCTATAATATTTATGGCAGCAA
>DATGMT010000018.1:0-6828 GCA_035307265.1 Aequorivita sp. | reverse complement strand
AACTTTATGGAAAGACTTACCCACAACCACCAACGGCACTAAGCACTTGAAGTCTTTATTTGGCGAAAAAGTGTTCGACAACCCAAAACCTGAAGGATTGATGGAGCGAATCATTCAGCTTTCTACTGAAGAAAACGACATAGTGCTCGACTATCATTTAGGAAGTGGAACAACAGCCACAGCCGCCCACAAGATGAAAAGAAGGTATATTGGAATTGAGCAAATGGACTATATACATGAAGTTACAGTAATGAGGCTTCAAAAAGTTATTGAAGGCGAAAATGGAGGAATCTCTTCTTCTCAAGATTGGAAAGGTGGCGGTTCTTTCATCTATTTTGAATTGCACGATATCATTGAAAGCTTTATCGATGATTTAAGTATTTGCAAAACTAAACCTGAAGTTATAGATTTGGTTATCAAAAATTTAGACAAAAATATATTTAAATACAACCTAACTCAAGATTTAAAAAAGGTATTAAAATCTGAAGCGAAAAATCATTCACTTCAAGAGTTTAAAACCTACATTCTTTCAATTATAGATTTCAATCAGGCATATCATTCATATTCTGAAATAGATGATTCTGATTATAAAGTGTCTGAAAAAGACAAAATACTAACGGCCAAATTCTATAGTTTAAATGAGCAAGAAGTCAAAACCCATAGGAAAAGTTGACGATGACGCAAAGTCGTTAATTATTGAAGCTTTGGAAGGCGAGCTAACCGGAGGCTTCGATTTAGATAGTGTCTATAAAATTGGCGACACCTATCACGTGATAGAATTTTTAAAGTGCGAAACCGTTCGTCCTAACAACAGCCACCCGAGACGCTACTGGTTTAAAAACAGTCAAAAATTTATCACCCTTTGGGAAATCACCCAAAAGCTAGAAGGAGTGCTATTTCTAGTAAACTATGAAGAAAGTCGGGAGCAGTTTAAAGTTATAAAAGTCTTAGATTTGAACGAGAAAGGTATAATAAGTGAAGAAGTCAAGAAATGGGATTTCACCCAATTTAAAGAATGGTTTAAATCGTTAAACAAAAGAGCTTTAGACAGTTAATATGCAGACCTTAGCTCAAGAAATATCTACAGAAATCCCCGAGGAGTATATCAATTATAAAACGATGCGGAATATTGAAAACAATCTAAATTCCAAGTTTCAACTTCGTCCATATCAAAGAGATGCTTTCTATAGATTTACCTATTATTTATCCCAATTCAAAAATCGAATAAAACCCTCTCAGTTACTTTTCCACATGGCTACGGGAAGTGGAAAAACACTCATTATGGCTGGTGCTATCATTCACTTATATGAAAAGGGATATCGAAACTTTCTGTTTTTTGTAGACAACACCAATATTATAGAAAAGACGAAAGACAATTTTTTCAATGTCAATTCTTCAAAATATTTGTTTTCAAATCGAATTCAATTAGGTGATAAGATTGTAAAAATTAAAGAAGCTGATAACTTTCAATCAACTAATAATCAAGACATAAACATTGTTTTCTCAACCATTCAAGGATTGCACTCTCGAATGAATACACCAAAAGAAAACAACATTACTTTCGAGGATTTTGTAGACACAAAAGTTGTTCTTATCTCCGATGAAGCTCACCACATTAACGCCGAAACAAAAAACAAAAATCGCTTAGCAAAATCAGAATCTGAAAATCTTTTGAGTTGGGAAGGCACAGTCAATCGTATTTTTAATGCTAACAAAGAGAACTTACTCCTTGAGTTTACCGCAACAATAGATTTATCTAACAAAGAAATTCGAAAGAAATACGAAGATAAAATCATCTTTAATTATCCTTTAAAACAGTTCCGTTTAGACGGTTATTCCAAGGAAGTAAAAGTGCTTCAAGCAGATCTTCCTCCTTTTGAAAGAGCGATTCAAGCGGTTCTTTTGAGCCAATTCCGAAGAAAAATATTTGAAAAAAAAGGAATCAGCACAAAACCTGTTGTCCTCTTTAAATCTAAAAAAATCGACGACAGCCGGAGGTTTCTTGTCGAGTTCTCGAAGAGAATTAAAACCCTAAACGTTTCAGACATTCAGAAAATTAAAGACGCTAACCAAAAAGGTGTATTAAAGCATATTTTCAATTATTTAGAAGACAATCAAATTAGCCTCGAAAACTTTGTAGATGAATTAAAAGAAGATTTTTCTGAAGAAAAATTGATTTCTGTAGACAGTAAAGATGAAAGTGAAGCAAAACAATTGGCGATAAATTCGCTAGAAGATGAAAACAATTATTACCGAGCCATTTTTGCAGTTGATAAACTCAATGAAGGATGGGATGTGCTCAACCTTTTCGATATCGTAAGGCTCTATGACACTAAGGATTCACGAAAAGGAAATCCAGGTAAAACAACTATATCCGAAGCCCAATTAATAGGTAGAGGTGCGAGATATTATCCATTTCAAATTTCAAAAGAACAACCACGCTACAAAAGAAAATATGACGAATTCCTTGATCACGAGTTGAGAATCTGTGAAGAACTATACTACCACAGCTTCCAAAACCCCGAATATATTAAGGAATTAAATACAGCTTTGGTTTCTATTGGAATGAAAGAAGCTCAAACAGAACAAGTACCTTTCAAGTTAAAGGCGAGTTTCAAAAAATCTTCTCTCTTTAAAACTGGCGATATTTTCTTAAACGAACGACATAAAAACCTTAAACCAAGCAACACGAGCTTACCCCAAAGTTTACTTTTAAAAGAGTTTACATTTTATCTAAAAACAGGAACATCAAGTACTTCCAATGCATTTTCCAAAGCACCCTCTACTCTATCTAAATTGGAAGAAAAAGAATTCAAATTAGTAGAACTCGGATTAAGTATTCTTTTTAAAGCTATTAGAAAACTACCCTTTTATAGGTTTTCCAATTTAAAGCAGCATTTCCTAAATCTCAAATCGGTTTCAGAGTTCATTACTTCGGAAGCATATTTAGGCTCTGTAAAACTTACTATCACAGGACTTCCTGAACAATTAGATAATCTGTCTGCAAACCAAAAACTTGAAGCAGTACTCAAAGTTCTTGATGATATTTCAACAGTGTTAGCTAAAGAAAAAACAGAATACATAGGCAGCAATGTATTTAAACCATTTAGATTAAAGGATAAAGTCTATGATAAAACTCTGAATTTAAGACCAGAAAACTCAAAGAAATCTAAAGAGTTTGAAGTCCTTCAAGATTTGTATAATCAAGACTGGTATCCGTTTGAAAGTTTCTTTGGCACTACTGAAGAAGAACAATTTCTCGAGTCATTCGGCTTAGTGTACAATGAACTAAAATCTCAATTTGAGGAGATCTATTTAATTCCGAATAAAAGATATGTAAGGGTTTATAGCTTTGAAAATGGCAAAGCGATAGAGCCAAGCTTTGTTTTATTTTTAAAACAGAAGAAAGACGATAAGAATAGATATTATCAAGTGTTTTTACATTCGAAAAAATTGGAGAAAAAGTTTTTAAAACAACTTTATATAGACCACTCTCTCAATTCATCAAATAAAGATGAATACGTTCTATCAAGCCTCTCCTTCACCTCTTCAACACCTTTAAAAGATCAATTGGCTTCAGTAGTTAACTTAGAATAGTTTATAAAAAGTAAAAACTCCATGACGAATGGGCCATGGAGTCTTGTTAATGAACAATTAAGTTTGTTCTTTATCTTTTAAAGCTTGTTACACCAAACTTACGCGCTTCTACTTTTGCAGATGGTGCCCAAGTTCGAATATTCTGAATACGAGTTGAACTACTTGGGTGAGTGCTTAAAAACTCTGGTGGTGCTCCTTGTTGTCTTGCTTGCATTCTTTCCCAAAGCTCTGCTGCTACAATAGGTTCATATCCAGCAATAGCCATTAGCATCAGCCCAATTTTATCAGCTTCAGTTTCATGACTTCTACTAAAAGGAAGCATAACCCCTAAGTTACTACCCAATCCGTAAGCTGTATTAAAAATCTGTTGGTTTTCAGGATTGTTTGCTAAAGCAACATTTCCTGCCACAGCTCCAATTTGTTGTAGTTGTCCTGCACTCATTCGTTGTTGTCCGTGGTTTGCAAGTGCGTGAGCTACTTCGTGCCCCATTACTGCTGCAAGTCCCGCCTCATTCTTAGTTACAGGCAGAATACCCGTGTAAATAACTATCTTACCACCTGGCATACACCAAGCATTAACTTCTGGACTATCAACAAGGTTATAATCCCATCGGTAATCAACTAGATATTCTCCATATCCGTTTGCTTTAAGATATTTTTCAGCTGCTGCCGCAATTTTATTTCCAACGTCTTTTACCATTCTAGCATCTGCAGTGTTATTCACAACTTTATTTTCAGATAGAAATTGGCTATACTGCTGAAAAGCCATGGGTAAAATTTGTGAGTTTGGAACTAAAGCCAAAGTTTGTTTACCTGTAAAAGGATTTGTTGCACAGCCTATTGCCACGAGTACTAAAGCAAGTATGGCTATAGTGGATTTCAATTTCATAACGTCTATTTTATATTTTTGGGAAAATTAAATATATATTTCCATTATATATATTAAAGTTGTTGTAAAAATGATTTAATCTAAATCATTAATGTCTGATTAAAATATTTTAAATTACACGTAACAAGAGAGAATAAGAGCTTAAGACGATTTTATTAAGAGACACCTTGCTATTATGTTAACCACTGAATATAAAAAGCTAGAAAGAATGCTTAATCAAACAAACCTGAATATCAATATATTAAGGAGGTACGTCTAGTGTCTCACGTCTATTAACGGAGTGGTCTTATGTCTGACGTATTTCAACGAAAGCGGTTTTACATCATAGTCGGACACGACCAAAACTTTACACTTTCTTTAATATAGAAGTCTAAACAAACCCTTTAAATTTATCCGAACCACAAAAGTTGGAACAACTTTTGAACATGATTGGTTACAACCCATTAAAATTAATTTCATTATGAGAAAATTTATCTTCTTTTTAGCGCTGTCTTCAACCATTGTATTTACTTCATGTAAAGGTGATCCAGGACCTCCAGGACCTGCAGGATACGACGGCGATGAGTTTTTAGCACAAGTTTTTGAAGTAACTGTAGCCAACTATCAATATGACTCTAGTGTAAACCAATTATATTCAAATTTTAGTGGATTCCCTTTCACTGTCTATGAAAGCGACGTAGTTCTTGCTTATCATTGGGAAGGTGAAGAGCGTTTAGACAATGGAGAATATGTTGATATTTGGACGCTTATGCCACAAAATGTGTTCTATAACGACGGCACAGGAGACTTCTTTCAATACAATTTTAACCATACATTTTTAGACGTTCAGTTTACTATTGAAGGTAACTTCCCACTAACCAATATAGATTCGCGAGATGTTACAAACCAATTGTTTAGAGTAGCTGTTGTTCCTGCTGAATTTGCAAGAATGAAACCATCTATGAATGACATTATGGAACGTATGCAAATGGATGATTCAGAAGTAGAGAGAGTAGAACTATAATGAAAATTCTAAGCTCCATATTTCTAGTTTGTAGTTTATTTTTAAGCTGTAATTCTCCTGCTCAAAAAAGTTCGGGAGAAATTTCTAAAGGTTTAAAAGTTGTGAAAACCGATGCCGAATGGAGATCACAACTTTCGCCTGAAGCCTATAATGTGCTTCGTAAAGAAGGAACCGAACGTGCTTTTTCAAGTGAATTAAACAATAATACACAAGAAGGAACCTATGTTTGTGCGGGTTGCGGAACTCCTGTTTTTAAGAGTGAACACAAATTTGACAGCGGAACTGGATGGCCTAGTTTTGATAGAGAAATAGAAGGAAACGTAGCCTTTAAAACCGAAAACAAACTCGGCTCCACTCGCATAGAAGAGCATTGTGCCACTTGTGGCGGACATCTAGGCCATGTGTTTAATGATGGTCCAAAAGCAACAACAGGCAAAAGACATTGTATAAATGGAGTTGCCTTAAAATTTATTCCAAAAGATGAGTAATCAAAACAAATATCCAATAAGTAAATCGGAAGCTGAATGGCGTGAAGAATTAGGCGATAAACGCTATCATATTCTGCGTGAAAAAGGAACAGAATTTCCCAGAACCGGAGAGTATAACCTCCATTTTGAAGAAGGCACTTATGTTTGTGGTGGATGCCACACTCCCCTATTTAAAAGCGATAGCAAGTTTGAAAGCAATTGTGGTTGGCCATCTTTTGACCAATCGCTTGAAGGAGCTATAGAATATATCAATGATACCTCACACGGCATGATTCGAACCGAAGTTGTTTGTTCCCATTGTGGGGGCCACCTTGGACATATATTCGAGGACGGACCTACAGAAACTGGACAGCGCTACTGTATAAATTCTCTTTCAATGCATTTCAAAAAAGAGAAATAGGATGCTAGAAAATACTATTTAGAGCATCAAACTCCATTTTTTATGTTGGAATTTGGTGCTTTTTTACTTGTTATTACTTTCCATTTATCAATAAATACAATTTGAGAATCGATATTCGAGATTTTTCACGTTGGATTTCGTAAATTCGTCACCGTTAAAAGAATCACTTATAAAATCAAGAAATGAGCAAATACGACGTTATAGTTTTAGGAAGTGGACCAGGTGGATATGTTGCCGCCATCAGGGCTTCACAATTGGGATTAAAGACCGCCATAGTTGAAAAAGAAAACCTTGGAGGTGTTTGTTTGAATTGGGGTTGTATCCCCACAAAAGCTCTTTTGAAGAGTGCGCAAGTTTTTGACTATCTAAAGCATGCTGAAGATTACGGTCTAACCGTGAAAGAGTTTGACAAAGACTTTGGAAAAGTGGTAGATAGAAGCCGAAACGTTGC
>DATGMT010000017.1:0-5165 GCA_035307265.1 Aequorivita sp. | reverse complement strand
TCTGCGTAAAATATACCGTTGGAAAAAGAACATCTTGCTGTACTCCAAATATGTCTAAAGGAAGATTATTGGGAGCAATATTGTTTTCGTCATATTCATAAAACACATAAGTTTTATCTAAACTAAAAGCACTTCCTATTAGTGCTTCTGCCTCATCTTTTTGAAGCTCTGAAGCTTTAACCCCAAGATTATTCTCTAAAGCAATTTGCTGTAACTCCTCTAAAGATTTCGGAGAATTTTGTGCCATTCCCGTTACTCCAAGGAGTAAAAGCAAAATGGTAACTGGTAAAGTTTTACCGAAGTTTTTTGATGAAAGTTTTTTCTGATTTGAATCATAAATAGAATACAAAACAGGTAGAACAACCAAGGTTAGTATAAACGCACTAGCCATTCCTCCAATTACCACAGTCGATAAAGGACGTTGTACTTCGGCTCCTGCTCCTGTTGAAATTGCCATTGGCAGAAAACCTAATGCAGTTGAAGCTGCTGTAAGTAAAACAGCTCGAAGTCTATCTTTTGCTCCTTGAATAATCATTTCATGTGTATCTTTAATTCCTTCTTTTTTGAGTTCTTTGAAATGTTCTATTAGGATTATCCCGTTTAAAACCGACACTCCAAAAAGTGCGATAAATCCAACTCCTGCCGAAATACTAAATGGCATATCGCGCAACCACAGCAATAAAACACCACCTACTGCAGATAGAGGAATTGCCGAATATATCATCAATGCCTCCTTCACTGATCGCAACCCAAAGTATAGCATCACAAAAATCAGCAACAACGCAATCGGAACAGCAATATAGAGTCGCTGTTTGGCACTTTGTAAGTTTTCAAATTGTCCACCGTAATCTATAGTATATCCCACGGGAAGTTTTATGTTTTCGTCTATCAACTTTTGAACATCGTCAACAACACTTTGCAAATCACGATTTCGAACATTAACTCCAACAACAATTCTGCGTTTAGTATCGTCTCTAGAAATTTGTGCAGCACCTTTTGAATACTGAATATCTGCAAGTTCTCTCAAAGGAATTTTCGCTCCAGAAGGAGTGTCTACATATAAATTCTCGAGATTAGCAATATCATTTCTGAGGTCCTTATCAAGTCGCATTACTAAATCAAAGCGTTTTTCACCTTCAAAAACGCTACCTGCAGTCCTACCTGCAAAACCCATAGAAATCATTTGGTTTAGGTCTTCTATATTTAGCCCATATCGCGCAATTTTAGCTCTGTCGAATTTCACATTCATTTCAGGCAAACCAGCAACTTTTTCCACAATTATGTCATCAGCACCTTCTACGTCTACAATCAAGTTTTTAATTTGATGAGCCTTTTTATCAAGTATATCGAGGTCTTCACCAAAGATTTTAATTGCTATATCGGCACGAACTCCTGTAATTAATTCATTAAATCGCATTTCAATTGGTTGAGTAAATTCTATTTCCATTCCTGGAATAACTGAAAGTGCTTCTTCAAATTTATCAGCCAATTCGTTTTTAGATTCTGCAGAAACCCATTCACTTTTAGGTTTTAGAGAGATAATAACATCGGTCTCTTCCATCGACATAGGATCTGTCGGGACTTCTGCAGCACCAATACGAGTTACTACTTGATCTACTTCTGGAAAGTTTTCTAGCAGTATTTTTTCTATTTGAGTAGTGATTTCTATAGTGTTGCTTAGTGAAGTTCCTGTTTTTAACACGGGTTGGATTACAAAATCACCTTCGTCTAATGTTGGGATAAACTCACTTCCCATGGTAGAAAAAATATAGCCTGCACCAACAAGCATAAAGACAGCTATAGCTATCACTAATTTTTTAGCACTAAGAGCCCATCGAATTATTGGATCGTAAAGTCGATTCAAGAAATTCATGATTCGTGTAGAAATGTTTTTTGAAGAAGCTTCTGTAGGCTTTAAAAATATTGCTGCTGCAACTGGAACGTAGGTGAAACATAGCAGCATTGTTCCGATCATCGCAAAACTAAATGTAAGTGCCATCGGCCTAAACATCTTACCTTCTACCCCGCTCAATGATAAAATTGGAATAAAGACGATTAGAATAATTAATTGACCGAAGATAGCTGCATTCATCATTTTTGAAGTTCCTTTTTCTGCAATATCTTCTTGAAAAGCCCTTCTTTCTTTTGATGAAAGTGTTTTCAACTTCAGGACATTTTTATTAATCTGAAAAGCGACAAATTCAACGATTATTACTGCACCATCTACAATAATACCGAAGTCAATTGCCCCCATACTCATCAAATTTGCATCTATATTAAATAGATACATCATCGATAGTGTGAAGAGTAACGATAGTGGAATTACCGATGCTACAACCAATCCAGAACGCAGATTTCCCAAAAGCAATACCACTACAAAAATCACGATCAAAATTCCGAGGATTAGGTTTTCTGCAACTGTATATGTGGTTTTTGCAATTAGCTCACTTCTGTCAAGAAATGGATTAATGTAAACTCCTTCAGGTAGAGTTTTCGAAATCTCTTCAACTCTTTCTTGCACGGCAGCAATCACTTTATCTGAATGCCCACCTTTAATCATCATCACCTGTCCTAACACTTTTTCTCCTTCCCCATTTCCAGTAATAGCACCAAAACGCAATGCACTTCCAAACTGAACATTTGCTACATCCTTCACATATATTGGAAAACCATCATCATTTTTCACGACAATATTTTTGATATCGTCTAGAGAGGTTACCAATCCTTCTCCCCTAATAAAATAGGCCTGATTACTTCTTTCAATATAGCCACCTCCTGAAATGCTATTGTTTTTTTCTAAAGCAGTATAAATTTCTCCAGCACTAATGCCCATGGCATTCAGCTTATTGGTGTTTATGGCTACTTCGTATTGTTTTAGGTGACCTCCCCAAGTGTTGACTTCTACAACACCAGGAATTCCGGAAAGTTGTCTTTTTACAATCCAATCTTGGATTGTTCTCAATTCTGTTAGTGAATATTTGTCTTTGTACTCAAGTTCTACGTCTAGAATATATTGGTAAATTTCTCCAAGTCCAGTGGTAATAGGTCCCATTTCTGGCGTGCCAAAACCTTCAGGTATTTTCTCTGCTGCCGATTGGATTTTTTCGGCGATGAGCTGTCGTGGCAAGTACATTCCCATATCTTCTTCAAA
The DNA here is from genome assembly GCA_035307265.1 of Aequorivita sp. Classification (GTDB taxonomy): domain Bacteria; phylum Bacteroidota; class Bacteroidia; order Flavobacteriales; family Flavobacteriaceae; genus Aequorivita. Next base: position 2,014 of record DATGMT010000017.1, on the reverse strand, counting down.
GACGATGGTCACCACTGAAAGTCCGAATCTAGAAATAGATCGGATTTCGAGAACTCCAGGCAGGTTGGCCATTTCCAACTCCACAGGATAGGTAATGAATTGCTCCATATCTTCGGTGGATAGATTACGAGAAGTAGTAATCACTTGCACCTGATTGTTGGTGATATCTGGAACTGCTCCAATAGAAATTCGAGTAAGAGAAAATATCCCAAAAACGATGAGCGCCAAAGTAAAAAGCCCAACGATTAGTTTATTCTTTATACTGAATTGTATAATTTTTGTTAGCATAATTAAAAGTGTCCTTTAGTTTTTTAACAGGTAAGTACATTCTAAATTCAATAAAATAGAAGTAGGTAATTTGGCTTGATAATAGTCTAAACACAGACTATAAAAACCTTTATCATAAACCACTAAGGAAGTTATTTCTTAGTAATTCTTATTTTAATTATGCAAATTGAGGAGGTTGAAAGATAGATGCTCTTTCTAGGAATGAATATAAATCTTGATAGTAAAAATGCTGATTAACTGTAGAAGTAACTACTGATTTTTTCAACGGAAACTCATAGCCTATTACAATTACTTCGGCCATTAAATGATTGCAGCTATTATGCTGAAACGGAAGTTTTTCATGTTGCGACTTTTCCTCTTTTTGATTTTGCTGGTGTTCTGCTCTTAACTCACCATAGTGTTTTTCAAAAAAAGTTAAAAAATCATCTCCATATTCTTCAGAATGGTATTTAGCATGTTCTACCAAGTCTGACATCATGAAAATATCAGCCACACCAAACCCAATGCTTTGGAAAAAGACCAGTAGAGAGAGCGATATGGAAATAAGTATGTTCATTTTGATTCACAAATTTACAATTTCAAATTCATGTAGCACGTGATATTTATCAGTTTATATTTAGAAATTATTTTTTATATATACTTTCAATCACTGTTGTCCGATTAAAATATTACAAAACCCTATCTAAACATAAATAACGAGAACTTAAAGTGGGTTTATTAAGAGACACCTTGCTATTATATCGATCACTAAGGCTTGAAAGCTAGAAAGAATACCTAATAAAATTATCTTGACTGTCAATCAATTGAGTAGCCAGTCTTGTGTCTCACGTATATTAGTAGAGCGGTCTTAAATCTTAGTTGGACACGACTAATTATAATATGTGAAAAAATGTCGAATCAGCCTCATAGATAGTCCATGGATAGTCCATGGATAGTCCATGGATAGTCCATGAGAACCTCAGTAGTATCTTTACTAAATTTAGTGATTTAAAAACGAAATATTTTAAAAATATCACTGTTGCCCAACTAGAGTTCGATGATCTCAGTTAAAACTACACCAAAGGGCTTTCGAGAGATTGCCACGATGTGAACTTCCTTTTCATTCAATTTAGAGCCAAAACAAAATAACTTCTACAATTTATAAACTTTAAACGGTATATTTACAGAGCTTTACTTCAGCCTTGATTCTTCTTAATTCTAGTAGTCAAATCGGCAGTTACATGCCGAAGTATCTTGTTTCTTTCCTCTAACCTGCTGGTTTATATTATATCTTAGGCTCTATTGACAGCTTACTTGTTTTCACTATTAAATTATCTTCTTCAGAGTTCAACTTTCTAAAGCGTCTCGAAGGCCTATATCGCACCAAGCGAATGGCATTGAGGATTACTAAAAGCACACTTAATTCGTGAACCAACATGCCCGATGCCAAGTTTACATTTTTAGTCAATACACCTGCCAATAGTAGCGCCACTGTTCCGACAGCCAAAAACATATTTTGTTTCATATTGCGAATGGTCGCTTTTGAAAGCTGTAGTGCGTGAGGCAATTTCTCCAGATTATCGGCCATTAAAACCACGTCGGCAGCTTCCATTGCCACGTCTGTTCCGGCAACGCCCATCGCAATTCCTACATCAGCAGTGGCAAGGGCAGGAGCGTCGTTGACACCGTCTCCAATCATCGCCAAGTTCCGACCTTTTGCCATGCACGACTTAACCTTCTCTGCCTT
>DATGMT010000016.1:0-3377 GCA_035307265.1 Aequorivita sp. | reverse complement strand
TCATCTAATTTCATAATTCTAATTTTATTTATCTGTTATATGCTTACTGTAAGCAATAGATTCATATTATAAAGAGAAAAAAATAATTATAAAAATTAAACAGATTTATTTACCATCTTTTTTACTTTCCTAATCGTGATTTCCTTTCGTTTAGATTGTTTTTCTTAGCCTCTTCTCTAAACATCTTTTGTAATCTCAAAACCTTCTCTGTCGTTTCATTTGGAATGTCAAACCAATGCTTAGAACCATCTTTTTTCAAAATATAAGCTCTTCTTGTGTTCTCTTCTGTTTTCATGTCTTTCATTTTAATGGATGATATTTTTGAACCTCCTTTTTTAACTCCTCAACGTTCGTTTGCTTATATTTCTCGGTAGCTGATGGATATTTATGGCCAGCAAAAACTTGAACAACTCTTAAATCATTTCCAGCTTTTAAAAGATTGGTGATCACGCTCTGGCGGATGGTTTTTGGATTTAAGTTTCTGTCTGAAAATAAGTGTTTAAACGTTCCCACTAAATAACTGATCTGTTCTCCAGTTTCAGGGTTTCCGAGTTTGTTGATGATTAAAATATTGGATTTTCTTTTTATGATTTTTGGTCTAACTTCAGTAATGTACTTATGAAAAATAAGGATCTGTTTAGATTTTAATTTCAAAGTTCTACTATTGAGTTTTGAAGAAGATTTAATATAAATTTCAGCCTTTTCTAAATCAAGATCTTTAAGTTCTATTCTTGTGAGTTCTCCAGTTGTTAAGCCTTGATAAATCAGTAAACTTAAAACAACTTGATTCTTGGTTTTTAGATTGATGTACCGCTCTTTTCTTTCTAAAAGTTGCTCCAGTTCATCAGTTGTAAATAAATCTTGAAGTTGGATATTTCTATTTTGTTTGTCTTTTAAATTGATAAACTTACAAGGATGATCTTGCCGAAGGTCGGCAGCCACTAGAAAACTGTAATATTTCTTTAAGCTGTACAAAATCGTTCTTACGCTCTGCGGATTTTTATACTGCTGCCGAAGCTTTCCGATATAGTCCATAATATCGCTGTAAGTTGCTGTTTTATGGTTTGGATTTGCTTTTCGATAAATCTGTATGTCTCGTAAATATCTATCCGCTGTGCCTTTGGTATGGCGTTTATTTAAGTAGTCTTCTAGTTTCATCGCTTGTAGTTTTTCTTAAAGTTTATCCAATTGATTTTTACTCACTTTAGCATAAATTTGAGTGCTTTCTAAAAAGCTGTGTCCTAAAAAATCTCTTACGTTTTCTATGCTTAAACCATTCTCCAGTAAATGCGTAGCGATGGAATGGCGAAGACTGTGCAGACTTATTTGTCGCTCTGGTGTTATGGTTTCTATTTCTGATTTCTCCAGTAAAAATCGGAGTGTTTTGACAAGCATTTTCGGATTTACTCTTCTGCCCATTTGTCCAGTTAGAAAAGCAGTTTCCCCTGGCTTTGATCTGCGCTCTTTTAAAGCATAGTTTTGCAAGTCATTTTTTACGCTTTCACTCATCGGAACGACTCTTCTCTTTGCTCCTTTTCCTTCTCTCACATACAGAAGTGAACTTCTAAAGTGAACATCTTTTACATTCAAATTAATTCCTTCAGATCTTCTTAGACCACAACCGTAATAAATTCCTAAAACAGCTCTTTGCCAATAATTTTCGCAGGTCTGGTAAAGCTCATTGATCTCCTTTAAACTTAAGATTTCTCTTGGTTTTGTTTTGGGCGTCGGGAACTCAAGGCCGCTGATTGGATTCATTTGTATTTTTCCGTTTGCTTCTAGCCATTTAAAGAACAGCTTTAAGCCGTAAATATGATGGTTAATGTGACTTTCGCTCAGCGTTCCGGGTTTCCTTTTGTTGGGTCTAGTTTGTAAATACTCATAATGCTTTTGGATTTGCTCGGAAGTGATTGCCGGTATATTTTTGATTTGCTGAACTCGCAAGAACTCCTTTACGCACGAGGGAAGCATTAAAACCGTGGTTTTAGAATATCCCATTCGCTGTAGATGAGATTTAAAATTTCTGACTGCCTTTTCAATTTCTTCCATACACACTTTCTTGGGTCTTGGGTCGATTTCTTCTGTAAGTACTGATTTAATTGAGTTTTACACCTTTTAAATCGACCCAAAACCGACCCTAAATCGATTCATTTATAGATTATTATCTTTATAACTGGGTTAATTGATTGTTGAGATTGTCCTTGATGCGCTGTTTTAAAGCCGTATTATCATCCCAATAACTGATCTTATATTTTGTTGCTCCATGCATTCCTGTTCCCTTTCTCTCAATATATTCTAACTCTAAAAGGTCATTTATAAAACGCTGCATTTGGGTTTTACTAATTCTTAGATCCTGGCGGATTTCTCGCTGTGTAAATTCATATTCCCTTCCTTTTGTCTCTACATACTTTTTCAAATCTTCATAAAAGAGTCTTAGACTCCCGTCCAGTTCATCTACTTTTAAAATGATGCTATCAAACATAATTTCAATTGCGATTTGCAGATCTTCTTTTGCTGTGATCAGCCGACCTTGTTTGTCCTTTTTCCGCTGATACTGGTTGAGTAGCGTAATTTGTTTTACAAAGCTTTGAAAGTTGCTGTTGAGTCTTCTGATTTTAAAAGCCTCCTCTGGCAATTTCATTTTACTGGCAAAAGGATTAATCACTTCCATCGGTTTTAAAAGTCGAATGCAGTTCTGCAGGAGTGTTTGAATTTCATCTTTTTGGTTGGTCTTTATCTCGCCAGCTGCTTTCTTATTTTGGTAGTCTATAATTTTGGCCGTCTGCTCCTTACTTTCATCCACCGCTATCACAAAACAACGGCTTAGATTATCCTCATAAATTGCGCCTTTTGTTGTGGCTGCCATACTGCTAATTGGGCCTTTTACAACTCTAATTTGAGTTCTATAACTTCCGTATTCAGTATCTTTTGCACTCACAGAACTGCGTAATTCATCATTACTTTGAAGTTCCCGAAAGGCAAGTTCTGCTTCTTCTTTTAAGCCGTCATAATCCTCAATAACTACCAATTTATTTTGCAGATCATACTCTCCATAATTATAAAAACTACTCTCTGTAACTCTGGTTAAACGAATCACATTTTCGAGTGGCATAAAATCAGTAATTTGTCTAACAAGATGCGTTTTTCCACTTCCAGAACTTCCCTGAACTAAAGCATGGAGTGTGTTTCCGAACTTATGACTTGCGGCAATGCAAAATAAAAACACTCGGTTTCCTTGTTCTCCAATTACTCCAGACTGACCAATAAGTTCATTAATTTTTTGGATCAGATCATTGCTTTTCAAAAGCTTAAAAGCTTCCTCTTTCTCATCTTCAGGAACTACATAATGCTTTTCCTGTTCCTTTTCCTCTTTCTCC
>DATGMT010000015.1:0-23511 GCA_035307265.1 Aequorivita sp. | reverse complement strand
GAAAACTTCCTTCCAACTAATTTAGCACTAGGAGGTGGTTTTGACTTTATCCTTGACGAATACAACACAATAGGTGTTTCTGCCGAAGTGAATAAATTATTGGTTCCTACACCACCAATTTATGGAGATGAATATGTGGTGGGTCCAGACGGAGAACCAGATATGAACCAACCGCCAGTAAATAGAAATGTTATTTACTCAGGAAAAGATCCTGATGTTAACTTCGTAAAAGGTATGTTTCAATCTTTTGGTGATGCTCCAGGTGGTTTCAGTGAAGAAATGAAAGAATTTACTTGGGCATTAGGAGCCGAGTATTGGTATCAAAATGTATTTGCATTGCGTGCAGGTTACTTTAATGAAAGTGACGAAAAAGGAGCTCGAAAGTTTGCTTCTTTTGGAGCAGGGTTCCGTTATACAGCCATCAATATTGATATGTCTTACTTATTCTCAACTTCTAAAGTTGCGAGTCCATTGGAAGGAACGCTTCGTTTTGGACTAACATTTACTTTTGGGGATAGTTATGATGAATATTAATTGGAAGCTGAAGTAATAATACATATATTCGATTTAAAAAGTTCAAGTGAAGAAACAAAAAATTGAAATCAATCTTGAAGTTTTTGAAGGCGTTTCAGAACTTCCAACAGATATTAAAAAATTAATGAATAAGGCGCATGAAGCACGTGAAGATGCTTATGCGCCTTATTCACATTTTAAGGTTGGCGCAGCTTTATTATTGTCCTCAGGAGAAATTGTTCTTGGCAATAATCAAGAAAACGCAGCCTATCCTTCAGGACTATGTGCTGAACGTGTTGCGATATTTAGCGCAGGTGCAAACTTCCCTAATCAAGAGATTCTCGCATTGGCAATTACTGCTAGGTCAGAAAATCAACCCACAACAGATGCAATTGCACCTTGTGGAGGTTGTCGCCAATCACTCGCAGAATATGAGCAAAAACAAAAAAGCCCAATAGCAACCTATTTTATGGGTGAAAGCGGTAAAGTAATAAAAGTAGATTCTATTGCAGACCTACTTCCGCTTGGGTTTGATGGAAAGTACCTATAGATAGAGTGTAGCTCTCAAAATAGGGGGAACTACCATTCTTAATCCTGTCTTCTAAAATTATTTTGTAATTAGACTTGCTCAAAAGAGCTAACCTATATTAAAGCTTGTTGACGCTCCTTAGGTCAAAAGCACAATCAAACACGATAATATTCACTCGTCGATTTGTCTATTCACTTTATAAAGTAGTATTTTTGTTATCCGTTTAATAAATTTCCATTCGGGAAACTTTTATATTCGATACATGAAGAAAATAACTAAACAAACTTACCTCGATTGGTACGAGAATATACTCTTTTGGCGCAAATTCGAAGATAAATTAGCGCAAGTTTATATCAATCAGAAGGTACGAGGATTCTTGCACCTTTATAATGGGCAGGAAGCTGTTCTTGCAGGTGCAATTCATGCAATGGATCTTACTAAAGATCGAATGATAACTGCTTATAGAAACCATGTGCAACCCATTGCCATGGGTGAAGACCCTAAAAGAATTATGGCCGAGTTATATGGAAAAGCAACAGGAACGTCTCAAGGACTTGGTGGTTCCATGCATATTTTCTCTAAAGAACATAGGTTTTATGGAGGTCATGGAATTGTAGGTGGTCAAATTCCTTTAGGAGCTGGACTGGCATTTGCGGATAAGTATTTTGAACGCGATGCAGTTACGATTACCTATATGGGAGATGGAGCGGTAAGACAAGGTGCTTTTCACGAAGCTTTTAACCTTGCAATGCTTTGGAAATTACCTGTAGTTTTCTGTTGTGAAAATAACGGATATGCTATGGGAACTTCAGTTGCCCGAACAGCAAACCACACTGATATTTGGAAACTAGGTTTAGGGTATGAAATGCCAAGTAAACCAGTAGATGCTATGAAACCAGAAGTGGTAGCAAAAGAAATGGACGAAGCAATTCAACGAGCTCGTAGAGGAGATGGACCCACTTTCTTGGAGCTAAGAACATATCGCTATCGTGGTCACTCCATGAGTGATGCTCAGCACTATAGAACTAAAGAAGAAGTTGCTCAAAAACAAGAGGAAGATCCAATTAGCTATGTGCTTCATCAGATATATGAAAACAAATGGGCTACAAATGATCAGATAAAAGAGATTGACGAAAAAGTGAAAAAAATGGTTTCTGAATGCGAGAAATTTGCAGAAGAATCTCCTTTCCCAGAAACAAACGTTATGTACGATGCTGTTTACGAACAGGAGGATTATCCATTTTTAAAACATAAATTATAGGATATGGCAGAGGTTATTAAGATGCCGCGTTTGAGCGACACCATGGAGGAAGGAACAGTAGCAACCTGGCTTAAAAAAGTTGGAGACGCTGTTTCAGAAGGAGATATTCTTGCCGAAATAGAAACAGACAAAGCCACAATGGAGTTCGAGTCTTTTTACGAAGGAACGCTGCTTCATATTGGGGTGAAAGAAGGTGAAACTGCCTCTGTAGATTCACTTCTTGCTATTATTGGTGACAAAGACGAAGATATTTCAAAGCTAATCGAAGGAGCAGCTTCCGAAAGGGAACCTAAGGAAACCGAAGAACCGAAAGAGACTGAAGAATCGAAAGATGAAACAGAAAGCTCTGATGATACAAACACAGATATACCTGAAGGTGTTGAAATCATTACCATGCCGCGTTTAAGCGATACCATGGAAGAGGGTACAGTTGCTTCTTGGCTAAAAAATGAAGGTGATAAAATTGAAGAAGGTGACATCCTAGCTGAAATAGAAACCGATAAAGCTACAATGGAGTTTGAGTCTTTCTACTCAGGAACTTTATTGAAAATTGGAATTTCAGAAGGAAAAACAGCTCCAGTTGATGCTGTGTTAGCTATTATTGGCCCTGAAGGAACAGACGTGTCTGATATTCTTGATAAGGTAAAAAAGAAAAGAAAAGCTACCGATAAAAAAGATACAGCTGTAAAAGCTGATGAAAAGCCTTCACAAAAACCAAAGAAAGAGGAGTCTAAGTCGGTTTCTTCTGAAAGTGGAAAAACCACTGAATCTAGTAAGTCTGTAAACGAAGGGCGTATAATTGCGTCTCCGTTAGCAAAAAGATTAGCAGAAGAAAAAGGCATAAACTTAAGATTGGTAAAAGGAAGTGGTGAAAATGGCCGTATCGTAAAAGCCGATATTGAAAACTATCAACCTGCTTCACCTGGACAAGCATACGTACCTGTTGGTACTGAAAGTTTTGAGGAGGTGAAGAATTCTCAAATGCGTAAAACTATAGCAAGACGACTAAGCGAATCAAAATTTACAGCGCCAGAGTTCTACCTAACTGTAGAGATGGATATGGATCATGCTATTGCGGCACGTGAATCCATAAACTCGACTCCAGATGTAAAGATTTCTTTTAACGATATGGTTGTTAAAGCATGTGCAATGGCACTGCGAAAGCATCCTCAAGTAAATAGTCAATGGACCCCAGAAGCTACAAAAATCGCTAAGCACATTCATATTGGAGTTGCTGTTGCAGTAGACGAAGGCCTCTTGGTTCCTGTACTTAAATTTGCCGATCAAATGACGTTTTCACAAATAGGAGCAAACGTAAGAGAATTGGCAGGTAAAGCAAGAAACAAAAAGATTACACCAGCCGAAATGGAAGGAAGTACATTTACAGTTTCGAACCTTGGAATGTTCGGGATTGATGAGTTTACTTCTATTATAAATCAACCAAATTCAGCTATACTTTCAGTTGGTGCTATTGTTCAAAAACCAGTAGTGAAAAATGGACAAATAGTTGTTGGAAACACAATGAAAGTTACTTTAGCTTGTGATCATCGAACTGTAGATGGAGCAACAGGCGCAAAGTTTATGCAAACCTTGAAACAGTATATTGAGAATCCTGTGACAATGTTTGTGTAGTTATAAATTTAAAGTGAGTTTAGACCTCACAGGTCTCCGAGACTTGTGAGGTCTTTATATTCATGAAACTTCCTGCGAGGTTCTCAAAACCTTGTAGGTCTAAATTAATCCGCCAATGAGAAACATAATAATTACAGGAACTTCCCGAGGCATTGGCTTCGAAATGGTAAAACTTTTTTCAGAAGCAGAACATAATGTCCTTGCACTGTCTAGAAACTCAAAACCTGTTTTAGACCTAAGCTTAAAGAACGTAAAAGTTCTATCTTTTGATATATCAGATGCTTCTGAAATTGTCAAACTATCGGGATATTTACAGGCCCAAATGAACCATGTAGATATTTTGATCAACAACGCTGGATTCTTAGTGAATAAACCTTTTTCCGATATGACCGACGAAGATTTTAAACAGTCTTATGATGTAAATCTTTTTGGACCGGCATCTTTAATAAGAACTGTTTTGCCTTTTATGAAAAAGGATGGGCATATAGTGAACGTCAGTAGTATGGGCGGCGTACAGGGTAGCGTGAAGTTTCCTGGGTTGAGCGCATACAGCAGCAGTAAAGGAGCCATTCTTACCTTAACGGAATTATTGGCCGTAGAATACAAGGAATTAGGTCCTTCCTTTAATGCACTGGCATTGGGTTCTGTTCAAACAGAAATGCTCGAAGAAGCATTTCCAGGGCTTAAGGCCCCGCTTTCTCCAGTAGAAATGGCGGAATATATTGTTGATTTTTCTTTAAAGGGAAATAAATTCTATAACGGAAAAATCCTTCAGGTCTCCAGTACTACCCCTTGATTGCTTTCTTTTTAGGCTTTTTCTTCAACTTGTTTAGCCATATAATCACTCCGGTGACTGGAAGGCTTGTAGCTATCATGCAGGAAATAAAGTAGATTGTTTTAGAAAACCAACCAAAGATAGATCCCAGGTGTATAGCCCTTATTGAGCTTGCAAGCTGAACGTTGAAAGGTTTTTCTGAAAAGAGTTCCTTCGAAATTATTGTGCCGTCTCGATCAATTTTTAGTTCGTCCGTAGCAGTTTGTAGAAAATCCTGATCGTGATATTTTCTAACACTAAAAATCTCTTTCTCATCTGCTGGAATTTGTAAAAGAATAGTTCCTTCAAATGGCAATTCGCATTCGACAATTTTTAGGATTGCTTCAAAATCTACCTTTACTGAATCTAAATCTGCATTGGAATTAATTCTTGGCCCACCACCACGGCCACCAAATACTTCAGTTCCTAATACAGCACTTCCTGCATCTTTATACCATTCAAAAGACCAAAACAATCCTGTAAGCGACATAATAATTAAGAATATAGCCGAGTAAAATCCAAGAGTTACATGTAGATCATGATTAATGCGTTTCCACTTTGCTCGCCAAGCAATTTTAAAACCTGGTTTAAGATGTTTCCACTTCAACTTTTTTAATTGTTTCTTCGGAAACCAAAGTACAATTCCGCTGATAGATAGAATGAAAAATATAATCGTAGAGATGCCAACTATGGGGCGACCTATGGAAATGTCTAAAAGCAACCAACGATGCATTTTGAACATTGTCATGAAGAATCCATCTAACGATGTCTTTATTTGCTTAGAATATTCACCTGTGTATTGATTAACGAAGAAAAGAGTTCCGCGTCTATCTTCTTTATTCGTTTTAACCGAAAATTCGTATGGTTTTTCAACACGTGGATTGATAGATACACGCATAACTTCACCTTCAGAAGAAAGGGTCTTTGAGAGTTCTTCAATAGCTAGTTTTTTTGCTTTTGGTGAAACAGTCGCCTCTTCAGAAAAAATATCTTTTATTTCTTTTTCAAATGTGAGAACAGTGCCAGTTAAACAGATGATAAATAATATAATTCCACTGCCTATACCTAGCCAAAGATGGATGTCGTTTATAAACTTACGTAGATTGTATTTTTTTGCTTTCATAATCAAGAATGAAAAAGCACGACAGAAGCCGTGCCTTTCCCTTATCAACTTTAATAATTAAAAACTGTATCGAACTGTTCCTGCAAAGTTTCGAGGATCTGTTTGGTTAATGTATCTCGTTCTATATGCGTTATAGCCTATTGAATCAAATACATTGTTTATAAGAAACTGAACGCTCCAATGTTCATCAAATCTGTACTCTGCCTGTAAATTAACCATGGTGTAGGAATCTACATCAAACGGTTTTTGATTAGGGACTATTCCTTGGTGAGTAACAGGTCCTGATGACCAGTCGTTTATTGGTCTTTCTCCTGTAAAATAAGCTCCTGCACCAATAGAAAGCCCTGATAGGTACTGTTTGAAAGTGTAGTTTGCGTAAGCATTAAACGTGTGTTTGGGTGTGTTGAGAGGGGCAGTTCCATAAACATAAGATGAATGATCTTTATATTGAGCATCGATATAAGCATAACCTCCAATAAGCTCTAAGTTTTCAAAAGGACGCCCAGTTAATTCAACTTCAACTCCTTGGCGCTGATCATTACCTCCTTTTTCATAATAAAGAATATTAGCCCATGTTTCATCATAAACAGGTAGATTGATGTTTTTGTTGTTGATTTTATATAGGGTTAAATTGAAACGCAACCTGTCATTTAACCAAGAAGTTTTAAATCCAGTTTCAAGTTGATCGAATCTTTCGTTTCCAAGCTCTTCTCCATTTTGGCCTAATCTGGAAGCTGTTCGAGGATAGGAGCTATTGGTGTAGGAAACAAATACATTCACATTTTTAATTGGAGAGACAATAATTCCTCCTAAAGGGTTAAAAGCATCGCTTCTTGTGTTTTCTGCTTCAGAAATAGTTTCGGTTGAGCTAAAGCGTGCACCCAAAAATGTTTTTAACCAAGAGTTCCATGAGATTACATCTTGCGCAACAAAACCTAGAGAATGCGTTTTACCTCCACTAGTGTTAGGATCTCCTAAGTTTACATTTGGTAATCTATGATTTATCTTTTCGAATACGTTAATAGTATCTATAACGCCAGCAGATCGGCTCGAGGTGCTAAAGTTGTTGGAGCGGTAGTCAAAACCTACTTGGAAAGTATGTTTTATAGAACCTGTATAAATATTGTCGCCTATCAAATCAAATTGTAGAACGCTGTTATCATCATTTCGAGTTGACGTTGAATATTCACGTTGTCTAATATTGTATTGAGTACTTCCGTTTTCTTCAATTGTTTTACCCAAGCTTGCTCCTTTGTCATCGAGTTTTAAAGAAGAATTATAAAAAGCTCCTTTTAAAGTTAGATTGTCATTTAGCTTTCGATCCATTCTAATGGCATAGGTTGTGTTTTGAGTAATAGATCGATCATTTTTAAAACCTAAAAACTGAGAATGTGGAAGATCGTAAATAGCATTTATGTCGTTTTCATTTAGATTTACTGTTCCTAAATCTGGCGTGCGGGTGTCGTAGTAATGATCCAACTCTAATGTTAATGTGGTTTTATCATTTATAACCCATTCAAATGAAGGATTGAAATAAAAGCTCTCTTTTCCAATCATATCTCTATAGCTGTCTGCTCTTTCTAATGATCCATTCAAACGAAAAGCAATGTTTTTCTCCTTGTTTAAAGGTCCGTATAAATCAAAAGTAGGGCGAATAGATCCAAAACTACCACCACGAATACTCACGCTTCCGCCATGTGTGTATTTTGGAGTTTTAGTTACAATATTAATTACACCACCTGGACTTCCTAAATCTGTGGCAACACCTTGAGTAATAGAAGCTGTGCCTTTTAAAACTTGAATGTTATCCACACCTTGCATGTCGGTTAGAATTCCTACACCTCTAAAGTCTGAATGTACTCTAACGCCATTTTTTAAAATTGGAATTCCGCGAAACCCACGTGAAGACATACTTTCTCTTTTATTTCCATAGGTAGCAAAAGTGTACACACCAGGAACGTTTTTAGTAGCTTCCGAAATAGTTAAAGCTCCTTGATTTTCGATTAGTTTATTAGACAAAACAGAGATGCTTTGTATCTGCTCATAAGGTTTTAAAGGTAAACGTGTAAGAGATTCTATTTTGTCGGGATGGTCATAGCGATTTCCAAAAACCTCTACTTGATCTAATTCATTGTCTAGGCTAAGTTTAAAGTTAACCCCGTCTATAATTGGGCTATCAACATAAATAGTTACTGATGTTGACTTATATCCAACTGCGCTAGCATGAATTATCCACTCGCCAAAAGGAATGTTAGGAAGTGTGTAGTGCCCAGACTCGTCTGCCGCTGTGCCGAGCTTTAATACTTCAATATAAATACTAGTAAATGGGATTGGTTGATTGCTTTCATCAACAACTTGGCCTTTTATTTTTGATGTCTCTTGAGCGTTTAAGAAGCCAATACCCAATGTCAAGAGTAGGGATAATATAACTTTCATTTATACTTATTTTTATTTAGATTGATTTTAAATAGAGTGCAAATCTATTTCAAATCGTTTAATCTACAAGCATATTATTTGATTTTTTTTTTCATAAAATTTTAGTTGCATAAATTTTTAAAAGCATATTTGGGTCTAACTGTTTTATACTCAATTTGCAACAAAATATTTTACTTCTAAAAAGTGGCTTTTAGTAATTCTTCTCTCTATTTTTGAAGTATAATCTCCAAATTTCGATTGTTGAAATTGCAACTATGACAGAAGTTCTTTCCAAATACATTCCCGATGCAGCCGTTGAACCTGTTTTTCAATTGATTAAAACAAACAACGTTCACCTTAAGATTGTTAACGAACGAGTGACTCGTCATGGGGATTATCGTAAAACTGCTGAAGGTCGACATCAAATTACTGTAAATGCGTCCTTGAACAAATATCGCTTCCTTATAACTTTGGTGCATGAAATAGCACATTTAGAAGCTTTTGCAAAGTATGGTCGTTTTATAAAGCCACATGGAATTGAGTGGAAACGTACTTTTCAGATTTTGATGCTTCCTTTTTTAAGGCCCGAAATTTTCCCAACGCAACTTTTACCGCTGTTGGCTCAACACTTTAAAAATCCAAGAGCTTCAAGCGATACCGATACTAAATTATCTCTAGCGCTTAAGCAATTTGACCCAGAAAACGATAAAAACTATATCTTTGAGATTCCTTATGGTGGTCATTTTAGATTGTATAACGGCAGAATTTTTAAACGAGGAAACCAAAGAGTGAAACGTTTTGAATGTCTTGAAGTGTCTACTGGAAAAATATATCTCTTCAATCCGAATGCGGAAGTGGAGTTTTTAAAGTAAATTGTAGATTACTCTAAAATCTAGAGAATCTTTTTCTTGAAATTAAGAGGTGAAAAACCTGCAAACGCAGAAAATATATGAACAAAAATTATTACGCAGTTATAATGGCCGGAGGAATAGGTTCACGATTTTGGCCTGTTAGTACTTCAGAGTTTCCCAAACAATTTCACGATATGTTAGGGACTGGAGAGACCTTATTGCAGAAAACTTTCTCCCGTTTAAACAAAATAATTCCTTCAGAGAACATTTATATCCTAACCAACGAGAGTTATCTTCAAATCACGTTAAATCAACTTCCTGAAATTTCGGAAACTCAGGTGGTTTTAGAACCTGCAATGCGAAATACAGCGCCATGTATTTTACTTTCAGCGTTAAAAATTCAGAAAAAAAACCCGAATGCTGTTATGTTGGTTGCACCAAGTGATCATTGGATTGAAGATGAAGTAGCTTATTCAAAGGATGTTGAAGCTTGTTTTAACGCTGCGCAAGAAGACGACATTTTGATGACTTTAGGAATAGAACCTACGTTTCCTAATACTGGATATGGATATATTGAAGCGGATAAAGCTGGCGAAACCAATATCAGAAAAGTGAAACAGTTTCGTGAAAAACCTGATTATAACACCGCTAAAGAATTTCTTGCAAGTGGTAACTTCTTATGGAATGCAGGTATTTTTATATGGAGTGTGGCGAGTATCACAAAGTCTTTTAAACAATTCTTACCCCAAATGAATTCTTTGTTTTCAGAAGGAATAGATGTTTTAAATACTTCTGAAGAAAAAAGCTTTATAGATGAAAAATATCCAAAAGCTGAGAACATTTCTATAGACTACGGAATTTTAGAAAAGGCTGAAAATGTGTTTGTTAAAAAAGCAAACTTTGATTGGAACGATTTAGGAACTTGGGGAGCGCTTTATGATAAACTTGAAAAAGATACACATAATAATTCAATAGTTAATGCAGAAACACATCTTGTAGATTCAGAAAATAATATGATTTTTACTGCTACAAAGAAGCTCGTGGTTTTAGATGGAATAGAGGATTATATTGTGGTAGATAAGGAGGATGTTTTGCTAGTCTATCCAAAGAAAAAAGAGCAAGAAATTAAAGGTTTGCTAAAAGAGGTTACGGATAAGTTTGATAAAAAATATGTGTAAATGAGCACTTCACAAAATAACGACGACATTAAAACTACGCCTGGTGATGCTGAGTTTGATAAAGTAAAACTCAACACTTGGGAGAACATCAAAAAGTTCCTATTTGAGCTTTTTGATATTCAAACTGACTCAGATAGAGATGCTACTATTGAGGCTGTGAAAAAAGATATTTCCTTTAAAGGTCACACGGCTTGGATTCTAATATTCTCAATTTTTGTAGCTTCTATTGGTCTTAACGTTAGTAGTACTGCAGTTGTGATTGGAGCGATGCTTATTTCTCCTTTAATGGGGCCTATTGTGGGTATTGGGCTTGCCGTTGCTATTAACGATGTTGAAACCATGCGGCGTTCTTTTGTGAACTTAGGTGTAATGGTGTTTTTAAGTGTGCTCACAGCTTTTTTATATTTCAAATTGTCACCTCTTACTGAAGAAACACCTGAACTTATTGCCAGAACATATCCCACAATCCTCGATGTATTGATTGCCATCTTCGGTGGTTTAGGTTTAATAGTGGCTAAAACGAAAAGTGGTACTATGGCAAGTGTGATTTTTGGGGTTGCAATTGCAACAGCGTTAATGCCGCCATTGTGTACAGTAGGGTATGGGCTTGCTATTGGTAATGCATCCTATGCTGGTGGTGCTTTGTATTTATTTTCGATAAACGCTGTGTTTATAGCACTTTCAACTTTTATTGTTTCAAAAATATTACGTTTCCCATTGGTGCGTTATGCCAATAGCAAACGTAGAAAAAGAACTTCACAAATAGCATCTCTAATTGCTTTAGCGGTTATGGTTCCTAGTGTTTGGCTATTCGTAAAACTTTTGGACGAGCAACTGTTTGAAAATAAAACAAAAGAATTTGTTAGAACGGTTGTGAAATATGATGGAGCTGAGGTTGTGAAATTTACTCACGACTACAAAACTAGAAATTTAGATGTGTACTTGATTGGAAGACCCGTGCCAAGAACTACAATAAACGAATGGCACACTACACTACAAGAAACGGAAAAACTTGAAGACGTTAAACTCCGAATTTATCAAGGAGCAGACCAAAGTGGTGAAATGGCAGCGCGCCTTTCGGGAGAAGTGAAAGCTGGAATCCTCGAGGACCTTTATGTTAGAAATGAAAAATTAATCCAAGATAAGGACGAGAGAATTCGTTTTTTAGAAGATGAAATATCTTTTATGAAAGTTAGAAACTTCCCGTTTAAACAAGTTAGTGAAGAGATTAAAATCAATTATGAAAACCTAGAAACTTTTGGGTATTCAAATAAGATTATAACTAACTTTAAGAAGACCGATACACTACCTGTGGTGACCTTAAGTTGGAAAAAGAATGTTCCTGCTAGCGAGCGTAAAAAAGATGCTCAGAAGATTGAAAAGTGGCTTAAATTAAAGATGAAACTCGACACATTAGTTATTGAGCGCCCTTAATTCACAATTGTAAAATAGTTAGAAGTAGATTTCAGAAAAGAATCGATTAAGCTTCTTTAATCTGAACGTCACGTATTTTCTTGAACAGATCTGAAGAGTAAACAAAGTTTGTAACGTCTTCGTTTTCGGTTTTGAATATTTCCTGATTTGTACCTTGCCAAACTAATTTTCCTTTTTTAAGAAGTACAACTTTTTCACCTATTTCCATCACTGAGTTCATGTCGTGTGTAACAACAACCGTTGTGATGTCGTATTCGTGAGTAATTTCTTGAATTAAGGTGTCGATTAGCGTTGCTGTCCTTGGATCAAGACCTGAGTTAGGCTCATCACAGAAGAGATATTTAGGTTTGTTTACAATAGCTCTTGCAATGGATACACGTTTTTGCATTCCTCCAGAAATTTCAGCAGGAAACTTTTTATTTACATCCACTAAATCAACCCTTTTTAGCACCTCATTCACTCGAGCTAACATTTCAAATTTCTTTTGTTTTGTAAACATTCGAAGAGGGAACATTACGTTTTCTTCAATATTCATAGAGTCAAATAGTGCTCCGCCTTGAAAAAGCATCCCGATTTCTTCACGAAGATCTCTTTGTTCTTGATCTCCCATGTCTTGTATGGCCCTATCTTCGTAATAAATTTTTCCTCGTTCTGGTTTGAATAAACCAATAAGACATTTCAGCAAAACTGTTTTACCACTTCCACTTTGGCCAATAATTAGATTGGTTTTCCCACGATCAAAGGTAGTAGTGATTCCTTTTAGAATTTCTTCGTTTCCAAAGCCTTTATGTACGTCTTCAACTTTTATCATTAGCTTAAAAGTAGTTGTGTGATTATATAGTTTGCTGCAATGATAAGTACACTAGTCCAAACAAAAGATTTTGTACTTGCTTTCCCTACTTCCAAGGCTCCGCCTTTCATGTAATAACCTTGCCATGAAGGAACGGTTGCTAAGATGAAAGCGAAAACAGTGGTTTTGAAAAAGGCATAAAACAGTTGATAAGGAATAAAATCTTGCTGAACCCCTTCAATAAAATCTCCCGCATTTGCAAAACCTCCATAAACGGCTGCAACATATCCTCCAAAAACGCCAATAAACATGGATATAACAATCACAAAAGGATAGAACATTAAAGCAACTATTTTTGGAAATACTAAATAGTTGAGCGAATTGATTCCCATTACTTCTAAGGCGTCAATTTGTTCAGTAACCCTCATGGATCCAATGCTAGAGGTTATAAACGATCCAACTTTCCCAGCCATAATGATAGAAATGAAAGTGGGAGAGAATTCTAAGATTACGGACTGACGAGTTGCAAATCCTATCAAACTCTTTGGAACAATAGGACTGTCCATATTCAAAGCCGTTTGAATTGAAACTACTCCACCAACGAAAAACGAGATAAAGATTACGATTCCCAATGATCCAATAATTAAATCATCGATCTCTTTGAAAATAAGATGTTTTAAAACAGAACGTTTAGTGAAACTACCAAACACCTTTTTAATCATCAAAAAATAAGAGCCTATGTCTTCTAAGTATTTCATAAAGTGGATGCTTGGGCTAAAGTAACAAAATTAGATGACTGTTTTATAAATTTAATTTTAAGAGTATAGATTAACTATGTAAATAGATAATTCTACTTGCCTAGAAATTTACAAATGATTTTCTAAAGCTTCCATCATTTTAAAATAAACTTCTGTGTTTTCGTATATTCCATTAAATAGTTGCGATCCAGGTCCTTCAGCAAAAACGGGAACCATTGTAGCGGAATGTCCTGTTGTGGTAAATGTAGGCTTAATTTTGTTGTAATTATTTCCGTCTGCAGAAAGTGTAAACCCTCCTGTTTCGTGATCTGCAACAACTATAACTAGAGTTTCTCCATCCTTTTTTGCAAAATCTAAGGCAACGCCAATAGCCTTGTCAAAGTCTAATAGCTCTTCAATTAAGTATTCAGCATCATTATCATGGCCGCCCCAATCTATTTGGCTTCCTTCTACCATTAGGAAAAATCCTTTCTCGTTTTTTGAAAGCTTGTTTAATGCCAATTTAGTAGCATTAGGAAGGAAGTCGCCACGGCCTTCACTCATTTTTGGCATACCATTATCAGCTAATAGAATTAACTCCTTTCCTTCAATACTTTTAAGCGGAAGCTTGTCGGTAATAACTGTGTAACCGGCTTTTTGTGCAGCTTCTAGCAGATTTCGATTGTCTTTCCGATTTGTAAAATATTTTAAACCGCCTCCCGCGAAAAAATCAATACCTGAATTTGGGACGAATTCTGTAATCTCTTCATACATGTTTCTCTTTTTTACATGAGCATAAAAAGATGCTGGCGTAGCATGTTGAATCGATGAAGTAGCAACTATTCCTGTGCTAAATCCTTTTTGTGATAGTTGCTCTACAATAGTTGAAACCGCCAGCGTGTCGCTATTTACACCAATAGCACCGTTATATGTTTTTACGCCTGCAGAGAAAACAGTGGCGCCTGCAGCAGAATCTGTTATAAGATCACTGCTTGATGAGGTTTTACTAAGGCCAATAGTGCTAAATCTTTCAAAGTTAGGAGTTCCGTTTTTATAATATATAGCAGCAGAAACTTGACTTAAGCCCATTCCATCTCCTATTAATAGGATAATGTTTTTAGGTTTTTTTTCGGTGACTGTGGTAGATTTGTTTAAATTGTTATCGCTAACCTGTACTGAAACACATGAAGTAGTAAGAACTGTAAATAACAATAAAACAGCAACAAGGGGGAAATTGATTCTCATTTTAATTCTTTTACATGCAAAAATAACCAATAAGAAAGGAAAGAATGCTATCGAGTGTTAATTGTTAAAGGTGAAAAGTTAAATCTATCTCTATGCGATCAAAATATCTACATGTGTAGTTGAAACTACCAGCTTAGCCTAATTTCTTTTTAATACCACTCCATCTTAATTCTCTGATGAACTTTCCTTCTTCTTCTGATACAATATATTCTAAGTTTTGATTTTTAGCTTTAAAATATCCTGCTAAGCAATCTGCTAAAAAACTAAAACTTCTTTTTTGAAATGCTAACTTACTAGCAGCAATGAAACTGAGCCAAAAACCATATCGCATTTTGTAAAAAGATTCACCTTGTTTTAACTTAGACGCTTTTCCGTATGCTTTCCCTGTAGGCTTTAAATGTTTTACATGGAGAGAGGTGTCGGTTTTTATATTCCAGCCATAATATTGAGCTAAGAGTTCGTCTACTGTATCCCAACCAATAGATTTTTTTAAGCCTCCAATATCTCTAAAACACTCCTTTCTATAGAGTTTTATCGGACCTCTTACTTTTGTTTTTTTAGAAATATTCTCATACTCCCATTTTTCATTTTTTTTGATAAAGAGATTTCCGCCTGCAATTCCTGTTTTTTTATCTGAAGAAAAGAGTTGCAATATCTTCTTAAAATAATTGGGAGGTAATATGATATCTGCGTCAAATTTTCCGATGAAATTGAAGTCATTATCTAGATTATTGAAGCCTTCATAAAAAGCATTTACCACTTTTGAACCTGGAGAATGTACCTTTTTGGAATCAAAGTATATACCTTCTATCCACGAATGTTCCTCTATAAACTCATCGATAATTTTTTGTGAGTTGTCGGTAGATGAATCGTTAACAATAATTAGCTTATTAGGTTTTACAGATTGACTTACAAAGGATTGTAAACACCTTTTTAGATGGGCATTTTCGTTGTGAACTGGAATGACAATATAGAAAACCATCTAAATTCTTTCAGCATATACTAAGTAATATCTTGGAGTAAACAGCCGTAGCAGAGGACGAATTCCAATCTTTTTCACTGGATTTGTAAACTTTTCACTTTTGACAATTCGCCAACCTGCTTTTTCCAATAGCCAATCAAATTGCCAGTCTTCAAATTCGTGGTAGTGACGATCCCATTTATCGGTTTTGCTTCTATAAGCCGAAGCAAACCACAATCTAAGCGGTATCGAAGCTACAAGTTTATTAGCTTTTATATCGTTTAAAACATTAAACGGTGATACCAAATGTTCAAATATTTCAAAAGCGGTTACCACTTCAAAGTCGTTTGATTTCACCACTTCTGTGTTGAGGTCTAAATCTTCACCTTGGGTATTTGTAACTTGAAAGCCTTCTTTTAAAAGAATTTCAGAAAAAGGATTGGCGACTCCCAGATCAAGAATCTTATTATCTTTTGAAACCACTTCATTCATAAATTGCAATGTGTGATTGTATCTTTTTTTGGGAAATTTGCCTTCGTACATTTTTTTAATTCAGACTTATTTGCAAATGGTATTTAATAATTTAATCTCTGTGTTAATTATACTTTATAAACTATTGCATTTATATTCATTCCAGCACCAACACTTGCAAAAATCACTATGTCGCCTTTCTTAACACTATGACCTTCTAGAGCTCCATGAACAACTAAATCGTAAAGGGTAGGGATGGTTGCTACACTACTATTACCTAGTTTGTTTATAGTCATTGGCATTATATTATGCGGTGGTTTTTGGTCATAAAGCTTGTAAAACCTATTTAGAATTGCCTCGTCCATCTTTTCGTTGGCTTGGTGAATAAATATCTTTTTGACGTCGTTGATTCCGTAGCCACTATCGTCAAGACATTTTTTCATTGCGTCGGGCACATGATTTAGTGCAAATTCATAAATCTTACGACCATACATTTTGATATAACGTCGATTGTCTTTTTTTTCAAGATTATTACTTTCCCCAAAATAGATGAAGTGAGCTTCCTCAAAAGCATAGGTGGCACTAAAATGTGAGATAATTCCACCTTCTTCATCGGTAGATTCAAGAATGCATGCACCTGCACCATCGCTATATATCATAGAATCTCGATCGTGTGGATCTACAACTCTTGAAAGTGCTTCAGCTCCTATCACCAAGCACTTCTTAGCTATTCCTGCTTTTATATAGGCATTTGCTTGTATAACGCTTTCAATCCAACCAGGACATCCAAAGAGCATGTCATAACCTACACAGCTAGGTTTTTGTATTTTTAAACTGTGCTTAACTCGTGTAGCAATGCTTGGCACGGTATCACTTTGAACCGAGTCGTGTTCAACGTCACCGTAATTATGGGCTACAATTATATAATCGAGCTCTTCTCTGTCAATTCCTGCATTTTTAATGGCGTTTTCTGCTGCAAAGAATGCCATGTCTGAAGTGGTTAAATCTTTTGGCAGATACCGACGTTCTGCGATACCTGTAATGGCTTTAAATTTCTTTATTATAGTTTCATTTTCCTGGCCAAACGGCGTGCCATCGTTGTTAAAAAAATTGTGCTCTCCAAACGCCTCGTTTTTTGCAATCTCGGAAGGGATGTAACTGCCTATTCCTGTTATCTTTACGTTCATAAATTCAGGTTTTTAACAAAAATACAGAAAATTGAGTAATAAACTACTTGAATAATGAGCTTCAAAACCTAATGATTAAAACTTGTGAGACAGTTTAAATTTGAAATGTAAAAGCGATTTTACTTGTAGTATATACTTAAAACTTAAACTGCCCTTTTATAGGGCAGTTTGTTACTTTATGCTTCCATATAACTTTCTATAGGGTCACAGGTACATATAAGGTTTCTGTCACCATAGGCGTCATCAACTCTTCTTACTGATGGCCAGAATTTATTTTCAGCTATATATTCCATAGGAAAAGCTGCTTCTTGGCGGGTGTAAGGATAGTTCCACTCATTTGCTGTTAGCATTTGGAGTGTATGTGGAGAGTTCTTCAAAACGTTGTTAGGTTCATCTTTGTTTACAGACTCGATTTCTTTTCGAATTGAAATCATAGCATCGCAAAATTGATCTAAGGCTGTTTTACTTTCACTTTCAGTAGGTTCTATCATCAGTGTTCCAGCGATTGGGAATGAAACCGTTGGCGCATGGAATCCATAGTCCATTAGTCGTTTAGCAATATCTGTAACTTCAATACCTTTTTCCTTAAAAGGTCTACAATCAACAATCATTTCGTGAGCAGCACGACCTCTTTCTCCTGCATATAAAACATCATAGTGTCCATTAAGTCTCTCTTTGATGTAGTTTGCATTTAAAATTGCAGTTTGAGTAGCTTTCTTTAATCCGTTTACACCTAACATGCAGATATAAGCATAACTAATTAAGCATACTAAAGAACTTCCAAATGGAGCAGATGATATAGCGCTTATTGCTTTCTCACCTCCCGTAGGAATAATAGGGTTTGTAGGTAGGAATGGAGCAAGTTGTTCGGCTACGCAGATAGGTCCAACACCAGGGCCTCCACCTCCGTGTGGAATTGCAAAGGTTTTATGAAGGTTAAGGTGGCAAACATCGGCACCAATAGCCCCAGGATTAGTCAATCCTACCTGAGCATTCATGTTGGCTCCGTCCATGTAAACTTGTCCTCCGTTTTCATGAATAATACTTGTGATTTCACGAATAGCTGATTCATACACTCCGTGTGTGGATGGGTATGTAACCATTAAACTAGCGAGATTGTCCTTGTGCCTTATTGCTTTTTCACGAAGGTCTTCAACGTCGATATTTCCTTTGTCGGTAGACTTCACTACAACTACTTTCATTCCAGCCATAACTGCACTCGCTGGATTGGTTCCGTGAGCAGAAGCAGGTATTAAGCAAATGTTTCTGTGTGACTCGCCACGAGACTCATGGTATGCTCGGATAACCATCAAGCCAGCAAATTCACCTTGAGCTCCACTATTAGGTTGTAAAGATGTTGCAGCAAAACCAGTGATTTCTGTTAGTTGTTTTTCAAGCTTTTTCAAAACAGTTTGATATCCTTCTGCTTGTTCAACAGGAACAAATGGGTGTACATTCCCCCACTGAGGGTCGCTCAATGGAAGCATCTCTGCAGCGGCATTTAATTTCATAGTACAAGACCCTAAAGAAATCATCGAATGGTTCAATGAAAGATCCTTGCGTTCTAACTTTTTGATATAACGCATCATTTCAGTCTCGCTGTGATACGTGTTGAAAACTTCCTGCTGTAGGAACTCAGATTTACGAGCAACTTCTTGAGGAATCTTAATGTCTTCTTCTAACTCGGTTATTTTCTTGAAGTCTTTTTTTACAGCTTCAGAAAATATCGCAAGTATTTTATTTAGATCCTTTATGGTTGTGGTTTCATTTAAAGAAATTGAAACTGTTTCGTGATCAGGATAGTAGAAGTTTATCTCTTTTGCCTCTGCTAAAAATTTGATTTTTGTAGCATCGGTTTTAATTACAATTGTATCGAAATAAGTTTTGTTTTGATCTTCGAATCCAAGTTTTTCTAATGCACTAGCTAAGGTAACTGCACTAGTGTGAACTTTGTTGGCGATGTATTTTAGTCCTTCAGGGCCGTGGTATACAGCATACATTCCAGCCATTACAGCCAATAGAACTTGAGCGGTGCAAATATTAGAAGTAGCCCTGTCTCTTTTAATGTGTTGTTCACGAGTTTGAAGAGCCATCCTTAAGGCTTGATTTCCATCTGCATCTTTAGTTACACCAATGATACGTCCAGGGATGCTTCGTTTATATTCGTCTTTTGTTGCAAAATAAGCAGCATGTGGTCCTCCATAACCTAAAGGAATTCCAAAGCGCTGAGTGGTTCCAACTACAACGTCTACACCTAAGCTACCTGGTGATTCTAACATTACTAAACTCAAAATATCAGCAGCTACAGCTACTTTAATTTGAGCTTCATTCGCTTTTTGAATAAAGCCTTTATAATCGTATATTTTTCCAGTTTTTCCAGGGTATTGCAGAATCGCTCCAAAGAAGTCTTCCGAGAAGTCAAAATCTTCATGATTTCCAACCACTATTTCGATACCAATTGGTTGTGAACGAGTTTCAAGTAGCGATAGTGTTTGTGGAAGGATTTCTTCTGAAACAAAAAACTTATTAGCGTTGTTTTTCTTTTTGTCTCTTTCGCGAATAGCAAAAAGAAGTGCCATTGCTTCGGCTGCAGCAGTAGATTCATCTAGGAGTGATGCATTTGCAATCTCCATTCCAGTAAGGTCTGTGATTACTGTTTGGAAGTTTAAAAGAGCTTCAAGTCTTCCTTGAGCAATCTCAGCTTGATATGGAGTGTAAGCAGTATACCAGCCTGGGTTCTCTAAGATGTTTCTTTGAATTACAGGAGGCAGAATCGATTGATGATACCCCAACCCGATGTAAGTTTTAAAAACTTTGTTCTTAGCAGATAGGTCTGTAATGTGCTCTAAATACTCCTGCTCACTCATAGCCGTGTCTAAGTTCAAAGCCTTTTTCAAAAGGATGTCATCAGGAACGGTTTCGTATATAAGTTGGTCTATAGATGATGCACCAACGGTTTCAAGCATTTCGGGAATGTCTTTTTCCCTTGGGCCAATGTGCCGTAAAGCAAAAGAATCTGTGTTCATTATTCGAGATTGAAATTAAGGTGGCAAATTTACAATTTTTAACCCAAATCTGTTAGTGTTTCATTCAGCGATAAACATTAATTTTCTATCTTGAGAAAAGATATGTTTTCCTTAGATCGTTATTGATGCAATGAACCTTGCGCAGCGCATATTTGCTTTTTACATTAATAGTAGTGTACATGTCGCAATGTCGGTTGTGGCAATGACCTATATTACCATTTTGGAGTATAGTTTGCCTAATCAATGGAGGCTTCTTGTGTTTGTGTTTTTAGCCACCATTACGGGATATAACTTTGTTAAATACTCCAAGATAGCTGGGCTTCATCATAGAAATCTAACCCAATCTTTAAAAGCAATTCAGATTTTCTCTGCTATTTGCTTTATCTTCTTTATTTATCTCGGTCTTCAGCTTTCTCCAAGTGTGCTTCTAATCATAGCTTGTCTAGGCTTGTCAACATTTCTCTATGCCATTCCTTTTCTAAAATATAAAAACCTCAGGAGTTTATCGGGAGTTAAAGTTTTTATTGTTGCTCTAGTTTGGGCAGGTATGACAGTGCTTGTTCCGGTGGAAAATTCAGAATTTCCGCTTTCTGTTGATGTGGTTCTTACTTTCTTTCAAAGAATGCTAATTGTTATAGCGCTCATGTTTCCTTTTGAAATAAGAGATATACATTATGATGAAGCTAACCTTAAAACTTTACCGCAACAAATAGGGGTTTTGAACACTAAAGTTTTGGGTGAAGTAATTATAATACTGTGTTTGGTTTTGGAGTATTTCAAAGAAGTTATTGAGATGGAATACGTATTGAGTACTCTTATTTTTGCTGTTTTATTAGGAGCCGTATTGATTGCTTCTAAAACTCAACAGTCACGTTACTATTCTTCTTTTTGGGTTGAAAGTTTGCCTGTGGTGTGGTTAACACTCTACGTGTTTTTTGAGTTGATTTAAGAATTGGAGTGGTTTTTTATTTCTTCTGCCAATCTACTTTTTAGAAGTTGTTTTTCTTCACTTGTGAAGGTTTTTATATTAGCTGTTTTGAGTTCTTTGGTTAACCTTTCATTGCGTTTTGAGTAATTGCGGCATAATTTACATAGCAGAAGATGAAGTTTCATTTTGATTTTATCAAGAAAACCTATTTCCTCATATTGGTGCTTATCACAGATATGGGCAGCCTCGCTACATTTAGAGAATAACTTCATATAAAAATTTTAGTTGATCCAGTTTTTTTCCATGCATTCCATCATTGCCTTTCGAGCCCGATGAATTATAACCCAAAGATTAGACGGAGTGATATTATATTTTTTACAAATAGTTTCTGTGTCATATTCTTCAATCGTTTTCAGCTTGAAAATTTCAGCATGTTTTTCGGGGAGTTGATCAATACACTCCAAAATTGCTAAACGTAACTCATCATTTTCGAGAGAATCTTCAGCAGTTCGATCAAAAGGATCGGCTGCGTTTTCCTCTAACCAATCACCCTCAATATCTGGATCGCGATAGGAAATAGATATTTCAGCTTTTCTTTTATTGGAGTTGCTGTATCGATAATGATCGATTATTTTTCGCTTTAGAATTGAAACTAGCCATGTGCGTTCGGTTGCTTTTCCCTGGAAGTTGTCTTTCGCGCGAAGAGCGGCTAAAAAAGTTTCAGAAACGATTTCTTGAGCAACAATATGGTCGTTTACTCTCACAATTGTGTAATTGTAAAGGTAATCTGCATAGTTGTCAACCCACTTATCAGGATTTAATCTTTCTGAATTCATATCTAATTTTCGACTTATCAAAAATAGGGAAGATTCTAAGAATTATGTGCTCAGATTCGATCTCATTTGAATAAGTTAATGTGTTAGAGTTAAAAATGTTATCTTTTGAGCTATTATTAATGCTTAAATTCTATTTTTACAGAACAAACCTTTTAACTTTTTCAATGAAAAAACTTACTCTAAGTGCATTTGCACTCCTGTTATTTTCGATTAATACTATTGCACAAGATAGTTCTACTATTTACGCCACCATGGATGTAGAAAATGCCGAACTGTATAAATCTATTTATCCAGATGAAATACAAATATTAGACAGCAACGATAAACGTTCAGCGGTTTTAATGACAGAATCTATTGCAAATAGAATTCGAGAAAATGTTAACGGACACGGTTCGGGATATATTTTTAGGGATTCAGAAGAAAGCGCTCGAGCAATGTTAAACACCCCTGCACGTAGAACAACTACAATTGACTATAGTATTACTGAAGAAGCATTTGTTAGAGAATGTTTGGATATTGTAGATGGAGATAATATTGAAGCAGACATATTGGAACTTCAAGCTTATGGAACAAGATATCATACCAAACCTCAAGCACAACAAGCAGTTTTAAATCAACAAGCAAAATGGGATGCTATGATTGCTGCTTCAGGAAGGACTGATGTTCATACTCGAATTTATGAACACGTCAACACCCCAATGCCTTCGGTTATTTTAACTTTTGAAGGTGCTAATACTCCAGACGAATTTGTGATAATTGGAGGGCATATAGACTCCACCTCATGGAGGTCTGATGATGCTCCAGGTGCAGATGATAATGCTTCAGGGATAGCTTCTTTAAACGAAATGGTTAGGGTGCTTTTAGAGAAAGGGTTTGTGCCTAATCGATCTATTGAAGTAATGGCATTTGCTGCTGAAGAAATAGGCTTAGTGGGTTCTTCCGAAATAGCACAAGAATATGCTAGCAACGGTGTTAATGTAGCTGGATATGTACAGTTTGATATGACTGGTTATGAAGGTTCTAACAAAGATATCTACTTAATGGATGATTGGTATACCAGCGATTCATTAAATGGTTTCTTAGTTTCATTGATGGATTTTTACAATAGCTCTGGGGCTCATACATTTACTTATGGATATAGTCAATGTGGCTACGGTTGCTCAGATCATGCTAGTTGGGCAGACAACGGATATGATGCATCTATGCCTTTTGAAGCAGCTATGGGAGAAGATAATCCAAACATACACACACCTAATGATAAGTATTCATTTCTAGATACTCCAGATCACGCAGTAAAATTTACTAAACTCGGATTGCAAT
This sequence comes from Aequorivita sp., assembly GCA_035307265.1. GTDB lineage: Bacteria > Bacteroidota > Bacteroidia > Flavobacteriales > Flavobacteriaceae > Aequorivita. Next base: position 260 of record DATGMT010000015.1, on the reverse strand, counting down.
TTTTGATTGAAGCTGCAAAGCCGCAAACTCTTAGCGTTGATGATTATTCAGAAGCTATTATGTTTATTATTGTGAAAGACAAAATGCTTACATATAAGATGAGTTCTGAGTTTTCAACAGTAAAAGAAATCGAAATATTTAATGTAGCTGGACAACAAATCACTGCGGAAAAAGTAAGTCATAAGGATGGAAGCGTGAATCTTGAAGGATTTGCAACAGGCTTTTATATTGCTCAATTTACTTTAGAAACAGGATATAAG
>DATGMT010000014.1:0-3266 GCA_035307265.1 Aequorivita sp. | reverse complement strand
AAAACTAAATAACTCATTGAGTCTTTCTGCCGAAGAAACCCAACGCAGACTAGATAATAATGATGAATATGTCATCCGTTTTAAAACTCCTGCAAGTGAATTTCTAAATTTGAAGGACATTATTCGTGGGAATATTCAAGTGGACAGTAGCATTCTAGATGACAAAGTTCTATTTAAAAGCGATGGAATGCCAACCTACCATTTAGCGAACATTGTTGACGATCATTTAATGAGAATCACACATGTAATTCGTGGTGAAGAATGGTTGCCTTCTTTAGCTCTACACGTTTTATTATATCGTGCATTTGGATGGAAGGAACCACAATTTGCACACTTACCGCTTATTTTAAAACCTACAGGCAATGGAAAGTTGAGCAAGAGAGATGGTGATAAAATGGGGTTCCCTGTTTTCCCTCTTGAATGGAAGTCTCCAGACCAAGAAATTTCTTCGGGATATAGAGAAAATGGATATTTACCAGAAGCAGTTATCAATATGCTTGCATTTTTAGGCTGGAATCCAGGAACTGAACAAGAGATATTTAGTTTAGACGAATTAGTAGAGGCTTTTGAACTGGATCGAGTTCATAAAGCGGGAGCAAAATTTGATCCCGAAAAAACAAACTGGTTTCAAAATCAATATTTTCAAAAGCTAGACGATTCGCAAATTGCAGAAGAGTTTAAAAAACTACTTATCTCAAAAAACATTTCATCCAATCTTGATGTAGAGAGAATCACTACTCTTTTAAAAGAAAGAGCTGTTTTTACAAAAGATTTATGGGAACAAGGAAGTTTCTTTTTCGTAACTCCAGAAGAATACAATCCTCAAGCGTCGCAAAAAGCATTTAAGCCAGAAACACCTGAATTACTTAGAAATGTTGTTTCAATTTTAGAATTTGAAGAAGATTATTCATCTAAAAATCTTTCAGATAAAGTTAAGTCTTGGATTACTTCAGAAGGTATTGGATTTGGAAAGGTTATGATGCCACTTAGATTATCGTTAGTGGGTGAAATGAAAGGTCCCGATGTATTTGATATCATTTCAATTTTAGGGAAAGAAGAAAGCCTTAAGCGTATTAAAAAGGCGATAGATTTTATGGGTTAGAAGTAAACAGTAGCTGCTACGACAATTGTAGAAGTGTTTCCTTTAAAATTATCTTTACCTAAGTCTTTATCATTAAGACCGTTAAGTACATTTAAAAACCCATAATGATATTGAGCACTTAAACGGAAGTGTTTCATGCCGACAGTTGCTCCACCGGCCAAACGTATATCAAACATTGAAATGTCTTGAATGCTTTTGGCCGTAATTGATTCGTGGCCAGAGATAATATGATTTTCAAACTCATTTTTGTCAAGTTTCATTTTTCCGTGTATGTCTAAAATTGGACCAAATTCAAAGCTTAAATGATTGACGACAACATTATAACTTCCTAAAAAATTTAATTGAGCACCTTGAATGGTATACCCTATTTCCTCCACTTTTCCTGAAGGACTTTTTCCTTCGACAGACAATCGAGAACTCACAAAACTAATTCCATAGATTAAATCGAAGTCGTTGTAAAATGCGCCACGAGTAGTAAAACCAAACATAAATCCAGTTTCAGATTTAGTAGATAAATCGCTCGTATTTAGATCGAAAAGGACGACACCTCCTGTAATACCTAGGTAGTTATAACCTTGTGAGTACCGTTGTGCCTGAGCCAAATGTATACTTAAAAGGAAAAGAGCTGAAAGAAAAATCGATTTGAAGGACATATAGGTTGTTGGATTCTTATTTATTAAAGTAATAAAGTTGTATCTTCAACAACTTATAAAACAATATAAATTTACGTAAAAATATGAGTATTTTATTGATTCCTTTATTCTTAATAGGAGTATTTATTCTCCTATCAGGATTATTCACCGTAAAACAACAAACAGCAGCAATTGTGGAACGTTTTGGGAGATTTCTTAGCATTCGGCAATCTGGACTGCAGCTTAAAATTCCTCTTGTAGATAAAATTGCAGGTAGAGTTAACCTAAAAATTCAGCAATTAGACGTTCTTGTAGAAACTAAGACTAAAGATGATGTTTTTGTGCGTTTGAAGATTTCAGTTCAATTTCAAGTTTTAGAACATAAAGTTTATGATGCATTTTATAAGCTGGAGCATCCGCACGATCAAATTACCTCTTATGTGTTTGATGTTGTTAGAGCTGAAGTACCAAAAATGCGTTTAGACGATGTTTTTGAGCGAAAAGACGATATTGCAATTGCTGTAAAGGCCGAGTTAAATGAAGCTATGAGTGATTACGGATATGATATAATCAAAACCTTAGTAACAGATATCGATCCAGACGTACAAGTGAAAGAGGCAATGAACCGCATTAATGCTGCAGAGCGTGAAAAAGTTGCCGCAGAATATGAAGCAGAAGCAGAAAGAATTAAAATTGTAGCAAAAGCGCGTGCAGAAGCTGAGAGCAAGCGTTTACAAGGGCAAGGAATTGCAGATCAACGTAGAGAAATTGCACGTGGGCTTGAAGAAAGTGTTGATGTTTTGAATAATGTAGGAATCAATTCGCAAGAAGCATCTGCATTAATAGTTGTTACACAACATTATGATACGCTTCAATCTATTGGTGAGGAAACCAATACAAACCTCATTCTTTTACCAAATTCACCTCAAGCAGGAAGCAATATGCTTAATGATATGATTGCTTCATTTGTGGCTAGTAATCAAATTGGTGAAGAAATGAAGAAGCAAAATGCAGCAAAGGGAATTAAGCCTAAGAAAAGAACTAAACGTCTTCCTCCAGAACCAAGAATAGAAGATAATTTTGAATCTGATTCGGAAGACTAATTTACTCAGTATATACAACTAAAAAGCCCGCAAATTTGCGGGCTTTTTTATGGATAAATAGAAGCATAAACTTCTATTTTTTAATTTTATATGTTCGAATTAGTCCTCTTATTTTTTACTAAGAGAACTTCCTACCAACTTATCAATAACCTTCATTACAAACGCTCTTTTAATAACAGAAGCCAAAGTGTTAGCAATCAAGTTTACTGGAGAGAAAGTATCTTTAAACGTCTCTCTAGTGATAATAACACCAAGCTTAAGCTCTTCCATATCGATTTTCGACTTGAGGCGTAGGTATTTTAAATCCTGATCTATTTCTTCAAAATTAGTATAGCGTTTCATAATATTTATTTTGAAAATTTTTCTTTCTGAAGAACGTCTTTCCTAAGTTCATTTTTAAAATCTGCAATTTCCCTTTCAGCCATATAC
>DATGMT010000013.1:0-5935 GCA_035307265.1 Aequorivita sp. | reverse complement strand
CCAGAATCTGTTTTGGTAAAAATAAGAATCGCTGTACTTACTCCAGCATAAGGCTTAAACACCCCACTTGGCATAGAGATTACAGCATCTAATTTTTGGTTTTCTACAATTTCTTGTCGTATGCTTTGGTGCGCTTTACTACTTCCAAATAAAACCCCATCTGGTACAATCACTGCTGCGCGTCCTCCTGTTTTCAATTCACGTAACATCAAGGCCAAAAACAACAATTCTGTCTTACTGGTATTGGTTACGTTTTTTAGTCCTACGGCAATACTTTCTTTGTCAATCGTTCCTTTAAACGGTGGGTTTGCTAAAACTAAGGTATAGGCATTGGCCACAGTATTGTCTTTAGAAACGGCATCCACATCACGTATATTTGGTTCTTCTACTCCGTGTAAATACAAGTTCATAGAAGCAATTCTAAGCATGGTGGCGTCAAACTCTGTCCCATTAAACATTTCCTCATTGATGTGCTTGCGTTTTTTATCAAGGTCTGTCACACTATAGTGCGTATCAATATATTCTTTCGCAGCCACTAAAAACCCAGCTGTCCCCGCAGAAGGATCACAAATAATATCGTCCAATTGAGGCTGCATTAATTCCACCATCAATTTTATAATATGTCTCGGTGTTCTAAACTGTCCAGAGGTTCCACCGCCTTCTAATTTGGAAAGCAAATATTCGTAAACATCTCCTTTGGTATCTTGCTGGCTCATATCAATACGCTCCAACTTCTCAATCACCTGGTCAAGAACTTGCGGCTTATTAATTCCAAAAGTTGCTCCTTTCATGTGTTGGGAGAACATACTTTTTTCTTTACCAAGATTACGTAAGAATGGAAACATTCCTTTGTCCTCTTCAGAATCACTTGTATTACTAAAGATTTTATGACGTGCCTCTACATCCAATTCTTTCAAGTTTTTCCATCTGAAACGTTGCTCATCCTCTCCAAAAATAGGTTTCACCTCAATCCCTCGTTTTCTCATGCGTTCGTTTCTGATTTCTGTTTCATCAAGGTCTTTGATAAACATCAGATACGTCAATTGTTCAACAATGGTAATGGTGTTACTTATTCCTCCATTCCAGAAGGTGTTCCATATTTGGTCGATTTGAGATTTAAGTTCTCCTGTGATCATGTTTTTAATATTGTTTTATTGGGAGGGTGAAGATAAGATTATTTTTTGGGTACGGACGAATTGCAATTCGTCCGTACCCAAAAAATAAATTCGTCCGTACATCCAAAATTCTCTTCTAATCCTCTGATTTCCTTAGCAGGTAATGATACACATTTTGATTACTTATTGTAAGTGCATAAGCTTCAACAAAATCATATCCATTTTGACTCATGAAATTCAGCGCGTCAATCATTGAGTTAAATGAAAGAGGTTTACCTTCTTCATCTTTAACTCGTGTATTATCACTGAACATTTTATTTCTTTGTCCAAAGTCGATTTGTATTGTCACTTCATTCTTAAAAAGTTTAGAAGTTCCTACGATTTGAACGTATTCAACATCGATTTCACTCAAAGGAATATCATTAACTGTTTGAGATTGAGCTGTTGTAATTCCTAATGCTAGGATGCAAATTGTAAATAATTTTTTCATCATTTTATAATTAGTTTCCTTACTCGTTTGGTTTTTCAGTTACGCCCCGTTTTATAATGGATACTGGACTCCATACATTTTTTTATTCTTGTGAAATATTAAATATCAACCCTTATGGTTTCACGAAACTTCGAAGTGCTTCCAAAAAAACAGGTCTCATTTCAGCTATTAAGTGCTCCTTTTCAATTTCATCCTTAAGTTCAATATTGTGCTTTTTAAGTATGGCATTCAAGGCATCAGTTAATTCATCACTCAATTGGTCGCCTTTTTTAATATGCTTGTCGTATTCTTTAAGAAACTCCAAGCCCTTTGCTCTTTTCAACTTGTACTTTGAGGAATTCAAAAGTTGCTTTGCCTTTACTTCCAATTCCTTTTTAATAGTCTCATGTTTCATGTCAATAGTTTTAAGTTAGGTCATAAATGTAGATGGGATGTGTGCAACTGAAGTGCACAGGTCAAAAAATGAATTAATTAATATAAACACCACGCTCAGAATAAGAAACAAATCTCTTTTGCTTATATCCAGGTTCGAATTTCAATTTAGAAAAGCCTAGTTTTGGATTATGAACTTCTTTTAAGAGCACCCGACCTTTTCTCACTTCTCGAACTGTATAAAGTCTACTTTTCTTGATCCAGTTTGGATAATATTTCGAGCAGTTCAAAATCCTTCGTTTATTATTTATGCATACTATCTTGTCTCCTACTTTCATGGTCCTTAGATTTGATTGAGGAACAAGAATAAGTGATACGTGTGCAGTCAGGATGCACAGGTAAAACAAAAGAAAAGAATTACATCGTTTTCATCACCTCTTTCAATGCTAAAGGCTCTTCAATCTCAACTGCAGAACCATAGCTTAATAAAACAGATTTTAATTCAAAATTGATAAACACTTCCAGTTGGAGTTTTACATGATCGTCTGCGCGTGCTATTACTTTTTGAGAACCGTGTAAAGGTTTTGAAGCGATGTACGGAAATAAACTATGAGAAACCTTTAAAACAACCTTTTCAAGTTGCGCATCCTCAGGAATAGTTACTCCTACTACATCTTCAAAATAGTTTTCAAAATCAATACCTGTAGGAGAAAATGGTTTTGCGATTTCCTCGATTAAAATAATTCTATCTAAAGCAAGATTCGTCAATGTATCATACGCTGGAGATTGCCCAAATACAAACCAACGGTTGTTGTATTGTTTTAAATGGTATGGTGAGATTTCATACTTCTGTGGAACCTCACTTTTATAACTTTGGTATTCAACAGCAATCATTCTTTCGTGACGTATCGCATTATAAATAGGAGTGAAAAACTCCATGCCCTTTAAATAGGGATTCTCTTGAAAGGAAATATGCGGATTCCTATTTTGATCAGATATCCCTGGTAGTTGATCATTTAAACGCACTTTCAATTCATCTACCCATTCAAATTTAGGCAATCCTTGAAAACGAGAAAGAATTTCTAATGCTTGCTGAATATGGTGTTGCTCTTTGGGTGATACGTCTTTCTTATTTATTGAAAAATCAGGATCTGTATAGCGGTGATAACTTCTTCTTCCATCTTTATACGCTTCTATCGGAGCAGCAAAACCTTGATCGCTTTTCATAAAACGTAAATCGTCATAAACTTGACGTTTTTTAATTCCGTTATCTGCTCCTGTAAAGTTATATATTTCTTCATTGCAGAACTCGACCAAATCATCGATATAATATTTCCGGCCAGGATTACTTAAACATTTGTCAAGTGCATTATAGCGAATTGTAGCGTGTTTATTTGTTGCCATGTTCTTCCAAGTAAAGCTTTAAAGTTTAAATTCTCTACAATATATGAAATCAATTAAATACAGTGTTTTTATATCTGATGATTTGATCTCCTTTATAATATGAATCATTGAAAGTGATTAGTTATAGTGATTTAGATACAGTTTTTAAAAATACACAATATCTTATAATTGAGAGGAAACTCAGTAAAACTATTTTCAAATGTGGATACAGTGCACAGGTTAAGTATATTTTTGTCTACTAAATAAAAATAATAGTATATTTAAAACCGACTATTTAAACCTAAAGACTATGAGTAAAATCCGACTTTCAAAATTAGCTCTAAAATTAAATGTTAGCATCGCAGAAATTCTTAAATGCGCCTCCTTGTTAAATCATGAAATTGATACAAATCCCAATACATTTATAGAAGGAGACCTGTATGTTCAAATAGTAGAATGGTTTAAAAATTCTGAGAAGTATAATAAAGAAAATCAACGAAATACGATTAATTCCTTGTTGAATCAAAAGAATCTAAAATCTAAAAGTAAATATATAGAGATAACTGTTGAAAGTTTTATTCCTAAAAACTTAAGTGTAAAGCATGGTGATGTTCACATCAGACCTGTTAAAGGTGAGGTGTATGAACCTGAACTTTTTGTTGCCTGCTCAAAATCACTTTCATATGATTACCCGGTTGGAACCAAATTTAAATTAAATGTCAAATTAACACAAAGGGAGGATGGTGCATATTATTTGTATTCACACTACTCTTGGCCATATAAAGTTGTTAAGTCTTAGTATGAAGATCGGAGATAAAGTCTTTTGTATAAACGACACAAAGGGAAAGCACAATACTAATTTGAAGTATCCTAAATGGATCAAAAGAGGAGAAATCTATACCATTAGAAATATCGGAAACAATAGAGTACTTCTTGAAGAAATTAAAAGTCCAACTTGGGGAGGCAATAAATTAGAAGGCCCCTTTGAACCAGGCTTCAATATCCATAGATTTAGAGTAAAGTTCATGGTATCTTAATTATAAAAGACTACTTAAGAAATAAGGATTTATCTACATCTCACCAACCACCATCACAACAAACAATTCATTCCTTATCGTCATCAACTGGTCCAAAAGCAGCGCATCTTTAAACGCTTCATCTTTATCTTCATATTCTCCCAGTCCAACCAATTTAAGTCCTTGAATAAACACAATCTCATAGTTATACTTTTGTTTTAAACGTCTTAAGAAAGCACGTAATTCAAAAACAGACAGGGAAATGTTCTGCTCTTTAAAAGCATGAAGATCAACTTTAACATGCGTTACATCATCAATGTCAAAAGTAGGGGAGAATTCGTTATAAATCCCCCCTCTTCTATATCGCTCTTGATCGAGCTCAGTAAGCAATTTCTCTCCACTATGGACTGGAACTAAATCAACGAATTGAGCAGTTGGAATATCTTGAATTTTATATTATATTTTTATCAATGGATAGTAATTCAGCTTGGTTATTATTGATGTAGGTGAGCGTTTTTCTGATGGTTTGTTTGGTGAGTTTCATAGGCTTAATTTTCGGCTGTATGTATTGAAACAAAAGTAGGATATAAGCCCGACATAAAGTGTCAGAATAAAGAAAAAACTTTCTCCTTCTAATAAAGTACAATTATCCCCTCGATATCAAGAGATTGATGTTTAAATTAAGCGAAGTATCTCTTGATTTATTACAAAACACTTTATCTAGCCACTATCCCTTATGACACTCAGGAATACAATTCTTACAACCATCTGCATTATACCCCTTTCTTCGTGCCTCAGCAACAGCGCTAACACAGCTCGCATGTGGTCCTAGAGAATCATAATTTGAAAGCGTAGCGTAATGCTGGCATGTATCCTTGTGCACCTCATTATCACCATTAGGATTTGATGTGGTATTTTTGTTAACTCTGTAATAATTCATGCCTTATATTTAATTGATTTACATAAAGTTACTATTAAAATAAATATTTATTACATTATTTAAAGACATTTCTCTAACTCTAGTTTTTAACTCAAAGTTTACTAACCTTAAAATAAATTATTACTTGCAATAATAGTAATATTCAATATCATGCGCCTAATCCGCTTCCACCTCCAAGTTTAATCATGCTTTTGCTACGGAAACTACACCATTCCAAGAGCTTCACAAGGTCGCTTTGTTCTAGCGTGTTCCTGTGCAAACCATTTCACAAAGCTTTCCATCTCCATCGGGGCGTGGCATTGCTTTTCAAACCAAGTACTGCATTAAAGAAAAACTTTATCCCTTCGTTTAATTAATCCCAACCGGAAGGCTACCGCATCTTAATGCCTTGATTTAATACTAACATCCATAGCTCCGCAACCAACAACTGACGATTTTTTGGTTTCAGAACTTCGTATAAATTGGTGTCTTCTAAAGATTTGATGGAACAGGAAATAAGGTCTTCAGTCATCACCACCTCCCTGCTCAAAAAATATAAAAACAAGCCTATACAAAGCTCCGTTGCACTACGGGCTTGTTTTTACCGTTCCATTGTGTCGTGCTCGGAAACTCCGCGCGC
>DATGMT010000012.1:0-4835 GCA_035307265.1 Aequorivita sp. | reverse complement strand
TGAGCGAAATGCAGACAACACTGGATTTAAAACCACAGATGGCAACCCGATAAAGTCTGATGGTAGCAATGGAATTCCCGTAATTCTAACTGACCCTTCAGCAACGGTAGTTCCATCGATTGGGTTTATTTTTGAGTTTTAGCGTCTTGTGAAGGATTAATATCAATTTCAAATCATAATTATTTTAACTATTCAATAATTACTAATCATAGAATATAGTTCATTCAGCATATTTGACTATTTTTATTCTATCATTACTCACTTATTGGAAAAGCATGAATGAAAATCAAGCCCAATTAAATCAGCTTATTCATAAGTTGGAAATACTTCAAAAGAGACAGGATGCTTTTTCGAAAGAAATAATCGACCTAAGCAATGAAATCAACAGATTAAAATCGAAAAGTCTTGAGGATCGTTCAGAAAAAGAACTCGCCAAGTCAGAGGTAACTCCAGAGCCGTTTGCTGAAAGTAAAAAAGAGCTGTCTTATAATGAGGATCAAAAGGTACAACAGTCAGCAACCAAATCTTCGCAGAAAACTGAAGCTCAAAAAGCTACACCAAGAATTAAAAAAGACATTGAAAAATTTATCGGAGAGAACCTCATCAATAAAATTGGTATTGCGATACTCATAATTGGAGTTGGTATAGGTGCTAAATACTCTATTGAACATGATTTAATCAGCCCATTAACAAGAATTATCTTAGGTTATTTTACTGGAATTGGCTTGTTGTTATTTGGAATAAAACTGAAGAAAAACCTTGAAAGTTTCAGTGCTGTCTTAGTGAGTGGAGCAATTGCAATTATGTATTTCATTACCTATGCAGCCTATGGTTTTTACGATTTGTTTCCACAGATGATGACCTTCGCCCTGATGGTGTTTTTTACAATATTCTCGGTCATTACCGCAATTCATTACAACCGACAAATTATTGCACATATTGGTCTTGTAGGCGCTTATGCCGTTCCATTCTTACTGAGTGAAGGCTCTGGAAAGATAGAGATGTTGTTCAGCTATATGCTCATCATTAACATAGGCATTCTGATTATTGCTTTTAAGAAATATTGGAAAGCGCTTTACTATTCTTCATTTGCTTTAACCTGGTTGATTTTAATCACATGGTATTTAACAGCCTATCAAAGCCATCAGCACTTCGGAATGACCATCGCTTTTCTACTGGCTTTCTTTGTGCTTTTTTACCTCATGTTTTTAGTTTACAAATTAAGAAAAAGTGAAAGATTTGCCTTTTCTGACATTTTCTTACTGGTTTTTAACTCCTTTATTTTTTATGGAGTTGGTTTTAATCTGTTAAGCAAACACCCAGGAGGAAGTGAATTATTGGGTGTGTTCACTTTATGCAATGCAGTGCTTCATTTTATCATCAGTGTTATTATTTACAAGAAAAAACAAGCCGATAAAAATTTCTTTTATCTCGTTTCGGGACTCGTTTTAATATTCTTGACCATCGCTGTTCCTATTCAATTGGACGGAAATTGGGTGACCATGCTTTGGGCAGGAGAAGCAGCGTTGCTCTTTTGGATCGGAAGAACTAAAAATGTTCAGGTATACGAAGTTCTGGCTTACCCACTCATGCTATTGGCATTTTTCAGTATCAACCATGATTGGTCCACAGTATATAGGGTTTATTCGGTCGAAAATTTCAAACCATCGATTACCCCTCTATTCAATATCAACTTCCTCACCTCTGTGTTAGTTATTCTGTCTTTTGGCTTTATGACTTACTTGAACCGTAACAAACGATTTCCTTCAGCACTAAATCAACACACTGGATTACTTAACATTGTTGCCATTCTGATACCCTCCCTTTTTGTTTTTACGCTTTATCAAGCCTTAAGAATGGAGATTGCTTGTTATTGGGACCAAAGATATGCAGCCTCAATGATTAACATTAAAGATGAGAACGCACAAATCATAGACTATTTTAGTAATTATGACTTAAAGCAGTTTAAAAGCATCTGGACTATTAATTACACCTTGCTCTTTACCTCATTACTTTCTTTTTTGAACCACAAGAAAATAAAGAGTAAACTTTTAGGAACAGCAAATACAATCTTCATTGTTTTAACAATAATCGTTTTTCTAAGTAGTGGGCTTTATGATTTGAGCAGATTAAGAAACACATTTACTTCACAGCATCTAGCAGAATATTATTCTATTAATGCATTCTATATCGGAATTAGATATGTTTCTTTTGCTTTTGTAGCTTTTGCACTCTTTGCCTGTTACACATACGTAAGACAAGAGCCGAAACAAAAATATCTACGAACTGCTTTTGAATTCTTACTGCACACAACTACTATATGGATTGCCAGCAGTGAATTGATCAATTGGATGGACCTTGCTCAAACAAACAATAAATTTGGGCTAAGTATTCTTTGGGGAATGTATTCATTATTCTTAATTGTTCTTGGGATTTGGAAGAAGAAAAAGCACCTGCGTATAGGCGCCATTATTCTCTTAGGTATCACCCTCGTTAAACTATTCCTGTATGACATTTCACATCTGAATACCATCGCAAAAACCACAGTTTTTGTCTCTTTGGGTGTGCTTTTACTTGTTATTTCCTATTTATACAATAAATACAAACACATAATTTCGGATGAAAATGATCAATAAAATATTTATACTTTTCTTATTATCAAGTTCATTCATCTATGGACAAATGGAAGAGTATACTTACAAACGTGAGTTGGTTTCCCCTTCTGACCAATGGCATGAGCTTAGTCTTCCACAAGAAGTATTTGGCAAGACAACTCCTAATTTAAAGGACATACGGATATATGGCATTACAGCGAGCAATGACACCATTGAAGCACCCTATTTATTAAGGGTCAGTAGCGATAAAGTAGTCCAACAAGAAGTTGAATTTAAAACGCTGAATACAGTTCAAAACAACAATGGCTATTACTTTACTTTTGAACTCCCAAGTGTAGCATCAATCAATCAAATAAAACTGGACTTCATACAACAAAATTTCGATTGGAAAGTCAAATTAGAAGGAAGTCAAGATCAAAATGAATGGTTTACGGTTCTCAAAGATTACCGAATTATGTCCATTCGAAATGCGTTTACCGATTTTCAATTTACACAACTCAGTTTTCCAAGTTCAAAATTTCGTTATTACCGATTACATATTCGCAGTAAAGTAAGGCCAGCATTGTCTAATGCAAGCATTGCACAACACGAAAAAATAGCGGGTGAATTAATACATCATACCATTAAAAAACTTGAAATCAAAGAGAACAAACAGAACAAACAAACAGAAATCGATGTTGAAATGACAACACCTGTTAGGGCCAGTCGAATTAAAATTGATGTCCAAGAGGCTATTGACTACCATCGTCCAGTGACTATCAAATATCTAATCGATAGTACAAAAACCGAAAAAGGTTGGATTTATAATTACGGTGTCTTAAGCTCTGGGACTTTGAACTCGTTAACTGAAAATGAACTTTCGTTTAAGAGCACTACCCTAAAGCAATTAAAAATCATCGTTCACAATCACGATAATCAAGCACTTAAAATTGATTCTATACAGGTCAGCGGCTATTCCCATAAATTAGTCGCTCGGTTTACCACTCCAGCACGATACTTTTTATGCTACGGAAATCAAAAAGCAAAAGCTCCAACCTATGATATTCAACAATTTGCTGATCAAATTCCTTCCGTTATTTCATCCCTAAAAATAGGCCAGGAAATCAATATTAAAAAAGATCAATCTTCGATTATTGAACCACTTTTCAAAAACAAAGCTTGGCTATGGATAACAATGGGAGTTATCATCTTATTATTGGGTGGATTCTCATTAAAAATGATTCAGAAAAAATAAAGCAAACCATAAATAGTCATTCAAAAATAAGTATTTTAAAATAAAAATGTAAATTCAGCACACAATATACCTTACTCAAAATGAATAGGTTGATACGGAAAGCCCTACTTGTCGGATCATTATTTTTATTGTTCTTCAATTCACTTGGACAAGGTGATAGCTTACGCGGTTTACAAGCCGAAACGCTTTTACATCCTGCTGATGGTTTCACAGCTTATACTTTAAAAAAGAATGAATTCGTTTATAATCAATCTCCTTTTACATTGCCTTTTCCAAGTTGGGCATGGTGGGGAATCACAGATCGTATTACCGCTGAATATCTTCTTTTCTGCCAATTTTCCCTTATTTTTATTGGCAATGGACTTTTCAAAAGAAAAATAAAAAGTAATTAGCTAAACTTTTAGGAATGAGTAAAAAGTTAGAACTACTTCTCGACGAATACAGTGAAAGTCACCGCAATTCGACCAATAAGTTGATTCATTGGATATGTGTCCCCTTAATATTTTGGGCGATTGTAGCATTGTTATACTCAATCCCAAATGAGGTTTTAATTGATCTATTGGGCGATTACTTCTTTTCAAACTGGGCGGTACTCATCATGATTCCCGTTCTAATTTACTACCTTATTTTATCTGTTTCCACAGCGGTAGGAATGTTGTTTTTTATTGGAGCTTGTTTATATATTTCTGAATTACTATTTCATTGCTCTTGCTTCCCTTTGTGGGGAATTGCACTAATCGTATTTGTACTCGCATGGATTGGTCAGTTCTATGGACATAAAATCGAAGGAAAAAAACCGTCTTTTTTAAAAGACATTCAGTTTTTACTCATTGGTCCGGCTTGGTTGATGCACTTTATTTATAAAAGAATTGGAGTTAATTTTTAACAATTCTGTTTTTTTGAAGGTGTGGCTTTAAGTATTATAAAAAAACCGCATTTCAAGGGATAGTTTTATATACTGTAATTACTTAAAAAAAGAAAAGGAG
>DATGMT010000011.1:0-4317 GCA_035307265.1 Aequorivita sp. | reverse complement strand
AAAAGTAATAGATCCTGGTTTTTTTTCTACTTTTCCTCCTCCTCTAGAACCTTGTTTAGTGTATATAGCAATAACGCCCCCATGTTCAAAAGCATAGGCTGCCGAAGCTGGACCCGTATTTAGAATGTCAATAAAATCAATGCTGGATTGATGAACAGATCGGGCTATGTTCATATCTACTTTAACGTTGTCTAGATAAAAGCTTGGCTCAAGGCCTCTGAGTAGAATGGCATATTGATTTGGAGTTGGACTTTTTGGATCGTTGTCTTTACGCTCAACTCGCAAACCTGGAACCATAGTGAGTAGTTCTAAAAAATCGCCGCCACCGTGTGTTCCCATATCATCAACAACAATACGATGGGAAGGATTAAAAGAGCGAGTACGTCTTTCTCTTCTCCTGTGTTCAGCTTCTTCCTTCGTAACTACTTTTCCTGACAATAACACCTCGTCTAATAACTCTCTATCCTCGTCATACTTAAAGTTTCGGAATATATTGTTTCTAGATTTCTCTCTATAGACTTCATCTTTGATTATTTCTTGTTTGAATGGATTGATAGTCCAATTAGATATAAATCCAGGTTTTTCAATAGGTGAATCTAATACAATATTGGTGTTGTTAAAATTTGGATTGTCACTCGAGAGGCCTTCTCCTGCTTGGAAAATAGCGTCTATAGTGTCGGTAAACACAAAGGGACCGTAGGAAAAACGACCGTATTTATCTGTATTTACTGCTTCTTGGTAAAACCCTTCCTGTCTGAGCGTTAATTTTGTTTCGCTTGTTTTATATTGAAAAGGAGATTTAGAATTTATGGTGTGACCGCTGATATATATTCCATCTTCAGGTTCAAACCTGTGTATGCTTCTGACTTCTAAGAATTCTAACCAATCAAATCGTCTCCACCCGTGAGTCATCATCACAAGGTCTAATTGTGCGTTCTTTTTAATTTCATCACCTGGAGTGAAAAAGTAGTTTGGAGATTTTATGTTTCCTCTCAAATCTGAATTTAACAATAAATAGGTCTTTATGTTTTCAGCATTTTTATTAGGTTTTATCAATTTAGCATCGGTAACTGAGAGAGAAAGTGAACTAGAAACAGGTTTACCACTTAGATCTTTCACGTCTATTTTTAAATTTACTCTATCTCGAATTGTAGTTCGCTCTCCATTTATTTTTTTCACAGAAACGATAATTCCATTTTCTTTTTTCACATATACCATGCGTTCGGCCATTGGTCTTTTCGATTTGTCAAAAACCACTAAATCCAAGATACCTTCAGCTAAATCAGTTTTAGGAATTTGGAGCAATACAGTGTTTTTATTTTGAGTTTCTATATAATCAAAAACAGGTACGCCACGTTGATGTCCGATGACTAGTGTGTTTTTTAAACCTTCTTCCATATTTGACTTTAGTTCAATGGTCAATTCTTCTTCTGAAATAGAGGTGTGCATCACATAGCCTTGAGAGAGGGATTGAGGAATTGGGTAAATAATGTCTTCATCTTTTGAACTAATGATGGCTTGGTAGTTTTTTCCAGGTTCTGGAGTTAAATAGAAATATCCCAGTCCAAATTCAAAGGTTTGAAAATCGGTTATTTTATTCCCTTCGGAATCTTCAATAACTCCTAAAATAGGGTGGAAGTTTACATCGGCATCTTTAACTTTAACAGCCACTTTATTTTTAAGACCATTAATTAAATACCCTCCTTCGGGATAAAAACCTATATCAGGTAATTCCATGTTTTTGTCAGAAATAGAGTCTTCTCCTTCATTGTCTGCATATAGCGAATAGACAGGTATTTCCTTTTTGAAAAAGAAATCTCTAGATTGATTTCGCATGTAGTTCGTGTATGCTCGTAAAGTGAAAGTCCCGTCCTTAATATCTGTTGGCAATTTAAAATCACCTTGAACATTTGAGGATTCAGCAAATAGCTTGCGTTCACTTATGATATTTCCTTTGTCATCTATAAGGTCTACATAGACTACACTACTTTTTGAACTTGCAACGTGTGTAACTCCATCAAGGAGATAAGTGCTAAACCATATGTTATCTCCTGCTGTATAAAATGGTTTGTCAGTATGGAGATATATTTTTTCAGGGTATTTGATTGAGTTATATTCCTTTAGCTTATTTAATACTAAATATTTTAAAGTAGCAATGTCATTTCCTGAAAATGCTGTTAATATTAAGATGGAAACTAATAAAATAGGGAATACTCTTTTCATCACGTCTCATTAAGTCGATTCAATAAAGATATTAAAAATCTCACCTGTTAATTGAAAATGTGATAAATAAGCATCATAATAAATGAAAAAACCTCATAGACTTTGAAATCTATGAGGTTTTAAAGTGAATTTTAGTTCTAAACTTTAGAACGGATAAGTGTTCTCCGCAATTACTTTATTAGAAATTGTCTTTCTAAGCTCAGCAATGTTTGGCATGTTTTGGTACTTAGTAAATCTTCTAAGTCCCATAAGCATGGCACGTTGTTCATCGCCTTCAGCGAAAGAAAGAATGGCTTCTTTTGCTTTTACAGTAATAATATCTACCGCGTGGTATAAGTATAGCTGAGACATGGCCACTTGTTCTTTTTGAGTGTCTTCTCCAAAGCGTTTTGCGTTCTTTTCAGTACGTAAAATAGCACTTTCAGCCATATAGATTTCAATTAAGATATCTGCAGCAGCTATAAGAGTTTGTTGGTGTTCTTCAAGTTCAGTTCCATATTTTTGAGCTGCACTTCCTGCCACCATTAAGAATACTTTCTTCAATTTAGCAATCATTGCTTTTTCTTCTGAAAGTAATTCAGAGTAGTCTGGAGTGTCGAAAGATGGGATTCCCATTAATTCGTCAGCTACTGCTTGGGCTGGGTTTAAAAGATCTACGTGACCTTTCATTGCTTTTTTTACAAGCATTCCAACCGATAGCATTCTGTTGATTTCGTTTGTTCCTTCGTAAATACGAGTAATTCGAGCATCACGCCAAGCCGATTCCATGGGTGCATCTGCACTGTATCCCATTCCTCCATATATTTGGATTCCTTCATCTGTACAATGCTGAATGTCTTCTGAAACAGCTACTTTCAAGATTGAGCACTCAATAGCGTATTCTTCTACACCTTTAAGCTCAGCTTCTTGATGGCTATTTCCAGCCTGCATACGAAGGGCAATTCTGTCTTCGATATCTTTGGCAGCTCTATACGAAGCACTTTCATCTACATAGGCATTCGTTGCCATTTCGGCTAACTTAAGCTTAATAGCTCCAAACGATGAAATAGGCACGTCAAACTGAATTCTTTCATTAGCGTATTCTACCGCTTTTGAAATAACTCTACGCTGTCCGTCAAGTCCTGCAGCAGCAAGTTTAATACGACCTACATTTAAGGCATTCATCGCAATTTTAAAACCTTCGCCTCTTTCGCCTAACATATTTTCTACAGGAACCTTGGTGTCACTAAAGAAAACTTGGCGAGTAGAAGAGGAGTGAATACCTAATTTCTTTTCTTCTTCACCCAGTGAAATTCCATTTGAAGGATCGTTTTCTACGATAAATCCAGTAATATTTTTGTCGTCTTCAATTCTGGCAAATACAATAAAAGTATTACAGAAACCAGCATTCGAAATCCACATTTTTTGTCCTGAGATCGAGTAGTATTTTCCATCGTCAGAAAGAACTGCTTTAGTTTTACCGCTGTTTGCATCACTACCAGCACCAGGTTCAGTAAGGGCATACGCGCCAAACCACTCGCCAGTAGCTAATTTCGGAACGTACTTTTTCTTTTGCTCTTCAGTTCCGTAGAGTGTAATTGGCAGGGTTCCAATACCAGTATGGGCTCCAAAAGCTGTGGCAACAGAGCCACTAGCTCCAGAAATATAGTCGCAAACTAACATAGTAGTTACGAATCCCATTCCTAATCCGCCGTATTCTTCGGGAACAGCTACCCCAAGAAGGCCCATTTCGCCGGCTTTACGCATTACTTCTTCAGTAAGGGCGTAATCGTGTTGTTCGAAACGTTCTTTTTTTGGCCATATTTCGCGATCTACAAATTCTTTCACAGAATCGCGCATCATTTTCTGCTCTTCAGTAAAATCTTCAGGAGTGAAGACGTCTTCAGCTTTTGTTTCTTTAACTATGAATTGTCCGCCGCGGAGTAATTCCTTCTCTGTGTTTTTTGAGTTATCCATTTTGATGTTTTTATTATTCATTTATACTTTAGAAAAGAGAAAATAGAGTAGAGAAAAGAGACTTTTTAATCATTGAGACTATTTTGAAATCCCATTGTCATTCTTTGCCACTCTGCTATTTTATCTTCCAATTTTTTT
>DATGMT010000010.1:0-3569 GCA_035307265.1 Aequorivita sp. | reverse complement strand
TTTATGTCTGAGTTCCTTTTGAGAATGTACTATAAAGTAGTTGTTTGGTCTGTTTTCAAAACAAATAGCTATTGATAGATTTCGACTTTAAGAAAGTTGTGATTCTATCTTTGCAATTGTAAATTTACGAAAAATCTTTGGCCTATTCCCTTTACTTGAAAAAAGACTTACTGAAATGGAACAAATTACGGTTTATTTTATACCTGGAATGGCTGCTGGCCCCGAGATTTTTAAAAATATAAGGCTTCCAAAGGAATATCGGGTTGAGGTTCTAGAATGGTTAATTCCTGAAAAAGATGAATCTTTAAAAGCTTATGCAAAGCGAATGGCTGATAGAGTGAAGAAGCCTAACTCTGTATTGATTGGAGTTTCCTTTGGAGGCGTTGTTGCTCAGGAAATGAAACAGTTTTTAAAACTTAGAAAGCTAATAATAATTTCAAGTGTTAAAACTCGGAGTGAATTGCCTAGGAGGATGAGGGTGGCGGGTTTCACCAAAGCTTATAAGTTAATACCTACAAGCGTTGTCTTAAGTGCAGAGGACTTAACAAAGTTCTCGGTTGGTCCTAAGTCAAAGAAAAGGCTAAGGCTTTATCAGGAATATCTAAATGTTAGAAACAAACAATATTTAGATTGGGCTTTAAAGAGGATGGTTACTTGGGATCGCGTTTCGAAAGTTTCTGGAGTTATACATATTCAAGGAGATGAGGACAAAGTGTTTCCGTTAAAATACATTCAAGAATGTGATGTTATTAAAGGAGGAACACATATTATGATTTTAAACCGGGCTAGTGAGATTTCACGAAGACTTATAAGAATAATTGAGGAATAATTTTTGAGGTTTAATTATAAAGCTCTTTAATGAGTATCTTTAATAAAAAATATGAAAGTATGAAAATGATAGGAAAAATTGGATTAGTTGTAGGAGTTATAGCTGTTTCAGCATTTAGCATTCAAGCGGTTCAAGAGGCTCCTTCCAACGAGGTTATGGAAAGGAAATTAGTGAATGATTATAATGTTTATGCTCTTCCTATTCCTGAGGGGTTGGAGTTTGCAGGGGAGCCTGTTCCTATGGACAACCCTGATATTCGTGAAAGATTTGATCGAGAGTTGTTGGTGAATGTGTATTGGCAGTCTAACGGACTTTTATTGTTTAAACGCGCCAACCGTTATTTTCCTCAAATAGAACCACTTTTAAAAAAGTATGGATTGCCAGACGATTTTAAGTACTTGGCTGTTGCGGAAAGTGCTTTAGAGTATAAGAGCTCTCCTGCAGGAGCTTCAGGGATATGGCATTTTATGAAAGCTACAGGATTAGAATATGGTCTGGAAATTAATAGTTATGTAGATGAACGATATGATTTAGAGAAAGCTACCATGGTTGCAGCGGAGTATTTAAAAAAATCTAAAGATAGATTTGGTTCTTGGACTATGGCTGCGGCGTCATATAACGCTGGGGTTGCAGGGATGAATAGACAGATAGGGCGACAAAAACAAACGGACTATTACGATCTATTGTTGAATGACGAGACAAGTCGGTATGTTTTTAGAATTCTTGCTCTTAAAGAAATTATGACTAATCCAGAGAAGTATGGATTTAATTTCCGTCAAAAAGATTTGTATCCGAATATTCCTACGTATAAGGTGAAGGTAGATTATCCTGTTGAAGATTGGGCAGAATGGGTTGAGCCTTATGGAATCAATTATAAAATATTAAAACTTCATAACCCATGGCTTAGGGATACATACTTGAAAAACGCTTCGAAGAAAGAGTACTATGTACAGATACCTGAAAAAGGGTATTATCAATAAAAAACTAATTTGAAGATTATGATATAAAGAGCAACTAATCCAGTTGCTCTTTTTTAATATGCTTTAGATTGATAATAAATAGAGCTCTTATGCTATGTTCTAATTTTGGAAATCGTGTAATGTGAACAATTAACCAAGTGTTTTTATCTATTCAACTGCAATTTTTTTGTTATCCGATTTCAATAGAGATACACCTTCTAAAAATGAGTTGTAATTAATGTTAAATGAAGTGTCAAATTCTTCTTTATAATGATGGATGGCAGTTCTACGAACGTCTACTATTCTCTTGTCATAATCAATGATGAAGGTTGTAGGCATTCCAAAGCTGTGCTTCATGATCCTTACTATATGGTCGAATTTATTTTCTAGTTCGTCAACGTAGAGTATGTTTATTTTTCGAGAATATTTTCGGGTTGCTCTTCTTACGTTTTTCTTATTGTCCCAAAATAGAACTACAAAATCTATTTCTTTATGGTGTTTTTTAACGATTTTGTTTAATGCTGGAATTTCTCCTTTACCAGGAGTGTGCCAGGTGGCATACGTGATTAAGACTATGGGTTTTTTGAATTTATTAAATTCTATTTTCCTCCCTGTACGTTTTCTAACAGTGAAGTTGTCGAGATAACTACCTTTAATAACATTATTAATGATTGAATCGAATAAGAATTCACCTCGTTCATAGTCTCGGTAGTAATAGGCTATATCTGATTTTTTGGTGTATTCTTTGATGTTAAGCTCTACAGCTTCAGAAAAAAAAATCTTATCGACTTCTTGAGAGTAGGTCGAGAGAGAGAGAAATAAAAAAAGAAGTAGTAATAGTCTGCCCATAACTTATCTTTAGATATTGTGGGGAGAACAATGTTCCTACTAATATACAAAATTATTTATTGAAATCTAGTTAAAAGTGAAGTGAAATTGTAAAATAAGGAGTGATTTAGTATCTTCTTCCTCCTCGCCCGCCTCTTCCAAACTGCTGTCTAGGTTGGCTCACTCTCTTCATTTGCTGTTTCATCATTTTGATTTGCTCGTCTAGCATATTGTGTTTATCGAGCTTTTTAGCTTCAGCAAGTAGCATTTCGGCTTCGCGTTTTCGGTTTTTACTCATTGCTATACCAGCTAAGTTTAGCTTAGTCATAGCCATATCTGCCGACATGTTTAAGCCTAGCTTTTCAGCTTTTTTGAAATACTTTTCAGCTTCGTTCATGTTGGTTTGTGAAACCATGATTCCGTTGAGGTAGTTATAGTAGCCTTCTTGTTTAGGTACTAGAGAAGCTTTTGGGTTCTTGATTTTATCTAACCATTTTTTTGCACCTGCAAAGTCTTGCTTTCTAAGGCGTAAAAAAGCTAAGAGGATGATTTCGTTTTTGAAATATAAGAAAACAAAAACCAGCGATAGCAAAATCAACATTATTCCGTTACCTATAAAGGTTTCTGTGAATTGCCAAATTGCTGCACCGAACACCAATACGGCTAAAACTAACTTTATATTTTTATTGAACATTTCTTATTTTTAATTTGGCTGCAAATGTATAAAATCTAATTGCTAATTTTAAAAAAATTAGTTTCTTTGCACCAGAAAGGCTTTTAAGGAGGCTGATTAAGTATAGATGAGTTGGAGCTAAATGTTTTAGAAAGAAAAAGTTTTGTGATATTTTTTCAAAAACGTTTGTACAAGTAAAAACTTGTTGTATTTTTGCACCCGCCTTAGCAGAGAATTGTCTGGGCAGAAATTTTTTCTGGCCTTGGCCCGGAAGTTTAAA
>DATGMT010000009.1:0-10230 GCA_035307265.1 Aequorivita sp. | reverse complement strand
TACCTTTGAACTTCCCACAGAAAGGATTTTGTTGTTTTTCCCCTGCAAACGCCAACAAAGATCTATTTCCTCTTGATGCGCAAAATAGTCTTCATCAAAACCGCCTACTTTTCTAAATGCTTTTGATCTAATAAAAAGACAAGCGCCCGATGCCCAAAATATGGGGGCGACCTCATTATATTGCCCTTTGTCTTCTTCCAAAGTATTGAAAATGCGTCCGCGACAAAAGGGAAATCCATATTTATCGAGAAACCCACCTGCGGCTCCGGCGTACTCAAAATGAGACTTATTGTTGTAATCCAAAATTTTTGGTTGGGCAGCGGCCACGGTTTCGTCCCTTGCAAATTCGGCTATCACAGGATCAAGCCATTTTTCGGTCACTTCAACGTCGCTGTTCAAAAGGACAAAAATATCTTCGTCGAGATTTTTTAAAGCGTCGTTATACCCTTTGGCATATCCGCCATTCGTTGTATTCTGGATAATTTTTATGGAAGGAAAATTTTCAGCAATAAAACTGACGGAAGTGTCCGTAGAAGCATTATCGGCAACATAAATAGTTGCGCCTTCTGAAAACCGAACAACAGAGGGAAGGAATTTTTCCAGTAAGGCTTTTCCATTCCAATTTAATATGACGACGGCTGTTTTCAAGAGTGCAAACTTACTGAAATTCCAAATTAACGTTCCGGAATATCCTTCAAAAAAACATAGCGCTGATTTTCGAAATCCATCTGGCAGAAATAATGTTCCAAGCCATTGGTGACCATTAAATACTCTGCCCGAAGAGTGAGGTTGTATCTGGCAATCTGATCAAAGGTGATTTGTGTGATTGGAATGGAGGGTGCTTTGCATTCTACGATCAAAAAAATGCTGCCATCGCTGTTGAAGACAACTACGTCATACCGTTTTGTAATGTTGTTTATCTTTAACTGTTTTTCAACATTTATAAGGCTTTTGGGGAATTTTTTTTCAATTATTAAAAATTGTACCACATGCAGCCGAACCCATTCCTCGGGTGTGAGAACCACGAATTTTTTTCGAATATCATCAAATGCCAATGGTTTGTTTTCGCTATTTTTGAAGCGAAATGAATATGCTGGGAAGTTTAATTTTTGCATTTTGCAAATATCATTGAAATTCCTGAGAAATAATAGTTGTAAGACATTAGTTGAAGTTTTTTGATGGCTGTATCATTTTGAAAAACAACAATTAAGTCATTAAAAAGCTTCTAAAAATTAAAACCCTTCTATATATAAATGCCACTCGATAAAGCAAAATCTATCATCAACGATATTAAAAATGGAAAAACCAAACCCATCTATTTTTTGATGGGGGATGAGCCATACTATATTGATGGAGTATCAAAATTTATAGAAGATAATGTTTTATCTGAGGAAGAAAAAGGATTTAATCAAATGGTCCTTTATGGACGCGACGTCACGATTGAAGATATAGTGAGCAATGCCAAACGCTATCCAATGATGGCCGAAAAACAAGTTATAATTGTAAAGGAATCTCAAGACCTATCAAGGTCTATAGACAACCTTTTAGAATATGCTTTAAATCCTCAACCCACTACTGTTTTAGTATTGTGCTATAAATACAAAACACTAGATAAGCGAAAAAAACTAGCAAAAACAATTGCCGAAAAAGGTGTTCTTTTTGAAAGCAAAAAGCTGTATGAAGATAAAGTGCCAGCATGGATTCAGCGTGTGCTAGCAAGTAAAGGTTACACTATTACTCAAAAGTCTTCACAAATGCTGGTGGAGTTTTTAGGAAATGATTTAAGTAAAATAAATAAAGAATTAGAAAAGCTTCAATTAATTCTAAAGCCTGGTGAGCAAATCACTCCTCAAATTGTTGAAACAAATATTGGAATCAGTAAAGATTTCAACAACTTTGAGTTACAAAATGCTATTGGCTCAAAAGACATAAAAAAAGCTTTTGCCATAACACAATATTTTGCCCAGAATCCGAAGAATAATCCACTTCCATATACAACAACAATATTGTATGGGTTTTTCGTAAAACTTTTAAAGTATCATGCGCTTCCCGACAAAAGAAATGCTGCAAAAGCAATAGGTGTTCATCCATATTTTATTAAAGACTACCAAGTGGCTGCACGAAACTTTCCCATGAAAAAAGTAAGCACATCAATTGCTGCAATTAGAGAGATTGATATGAAAAGTAAAGGAGTAGGGGCAGCAAACCTTTCACAAGCCGATTTGCTGAAAGAACTACTTGTGAAAATTTTGAATTAATAATCACAGTCTCTACAGAAGAATTGGGGAGGTGCTTATTTCTTATCAGCAGAATATCTTCCCGGTCCTAAAAGTGCGATTGAGATAAAACCTATTAAAAATAAAAGAGCTTTTTCCTTCACACCAAACGGGTCGTTGGCATGATAAATAAATGCAGCTACTGCCATTGTACAAACAACAGGAATTGCAGATAATCGTGTTTTAAATCCAATGATGATTAGAATAGGAAATACTACTTCGCCTAAAACTGCTAAGACTAGAGAGATTGGGGCTCCTAATCCGAAAACACTCGCAAATTCAAAATCGCCAGAAATTAATTTTGAAAGTTTTGGGATTCCGTGCGTAAGCATCATTACACTTAGAGATACACGTAAAAATAATAGTCCGATATTTTGAATCGTAGAGTTGTTCATATTGAATAATTATATAATAAAGATTAGCGAAAATATGAAAAATAATGAAAATTGCTACAGCTATTTTTTAAACGTATTTTTGCTAAATTCAATTAAAAAAGAATGACAAAACTAAAAGGGTGGGTCTCTGCTGCACGACCACGAACGCTGCCATTATCAATTGCAGGTATCATTGTTGCTGGTGCTTTAGCTATTGAAGCTGGATTGTTTTCAATATCAATTTTTGTACTTGCTTTAGTAACTACTTTAGGATTGCAAATCCTTTCAAACTTCGCCAATGATTATGGTGATGGTGTAAAAGGCACAGATAATCATGAGCGTGTAGGTCCTTTACGAGCTATGCAAAGTGGTGTGCTTTCTGCTTCTGAACTTAAAAAAGGAATAGTTCTCACTTCTATAATCACTTTATTGATAGCTTGTTTGTTGATATATGTGTCTTTTCAGAATCAAAATATCTGGCATTCTATTCTTTTTTTAATATTGGGAATTGCAGCAATTATTGCAGCCATCACTTATACTGTGGGTAGGTATGCTTATGGATATCGTGCACTCGGAGACCTTTTTGTTTTTATTTTCTTTGGACTTCTAAGCGTGTTGGGAGGATATTTTCTTTTTGCGAAGAATTTGAACGGATTTCTATTTCTGCCAGCTATTGTGGTTGGACTTTTAAGCACAGCAGTTCTTAACCTCAACAATATGAGAGACCGCTTGTCTGACTCTAAAGCAAATAAAAACACTTTAGCAGTAATTTTAGGAGAGAGAAAAATTAAAAACTATCATTATTCGCTAATTATCATATCATTTGTTAGTGCACTTTCCTACTTTATTTTGAATGAAGTTGCTTGGTATAAATATTTGCCAATGTTGGCTTTTATTCCGCTATTTATTCATTTAAAAGTAGTTAATAAAAACACTTCTCCAACTTTATTGGACCCCGAACTTAAAAAAGTAGCGTTGAGCACATTTTTGTTTTCGGTCTTGTTTTTTGTATCGGCGTGGTTTTAATTTATATTTAAAGAAAAATTTACTGAATTATGAAAATTACATTTTACGGACACAACTGTCTTTTACTTGAAATTCAAGGAAAACACATTCTTATAGATCCCTTTATAACAGGAAACGAACTTGCTAAAGACATTGATGTAAATTCAATAAAGGCAGATTATATTTTTCTAACTCACGCTCACAGCGACCATACATTAGATGCTGAAGCAATAGCAAAAAGAACAGGTGCTGTTATTGTTAGCAATTTTGAAATAGCAACTCATTACGAAGAAAGAGGAATTGAAGTGCATCCAATGAATCATGGAGGCAGTTGGAAATTCGAATTTGGAAAGGTGAAATATGTTACTGCTATACACACAAGTAGTTTTGGCGATGGAAAATACGGAGGTCAACCTGGAGGATTTGTAATTCAAGGCGAACATAAAAATGTATATATAGCTGGAGACACTGCGTTAACAATGGATATGAAGCTTATACCGCTTTACACAAAACTAGACCTTGCTGTTCTACCTATTGGAGACAACTTCACAATGGGAATAGACGATGCGATTATAGCTAGTAACTTTGTTGAATGTGATAAAGTGCTTGGTGTTCATTATGATACTTTCGGATTTATTGAAATTGATCATGAAGAGGCAAAACGCAAATTTTACGATGCAGGAAAAGATCTAATGTTATTAGAAATAGGAGAATCAATCGAGCTTTAATCACCAAATTAATTTAGAAGATTTTTCTCTTATTTATGAAGAAGTTGAAAGCATCCTTTAAAAAACATGTTCTTGAGTTTAAACGTCCAAGTGGTACTTCTAGAGGCGTGTTGGAAGTAAAAGAAACCTATTTTATCACAATCCAAGACGGTAAAAAACATGGAATAGGAGAGTGTGGACTCTTGAGGGGACTATCAATTGACGATAGGGAAGATTACGCAGAAAAACTACAATGGACTTGCGACAATATTTCCTTAGGTAGAGAGGAATTATATCATAACTTAATAGAGTTCCCTTCCATACAATTAGGAGTTGAAACAGCTTTCAGATCTTTAAATTCAGAAAACCCATATATTCTGTTCCCATCAGACTTCACAAAAGGTGATGCTTCTATTCCTATAAATGGATTGGTTTGGATGGGAGATGAAACCTTTATGAAGCAGCAGATTTCAGAAAAAATAAAACAAGGCTTCAATTGTATTAAGATGAAAATTGGCGCTATTGATTTTACTTCTGAAATAGAACTTTTAAAGTCAATAAGGAAAAACTTCTCAGCTGCTGAAATCGAGTTGAGAGTTGATGCAAATGGAGCTTTCAAACCTAAAGAAGCATTAGAGAAATTAAAGGTTCTTTCAGATTTGGATTTGCATTCCATAGAACAGCCTATAAAACAAGGTCAATGGCAAGAAATGGCCAGGCTTTGTGAAGAAACTCCTTTGCCAATCGCTCTTGATGAAGAACTCATTGGAATCTTTACGGAAGAAGAGAAATCTAAACTTTTAGACACTATTAAACCTCAATACATTATTTTGAAACCATCATTGATTGGTGGGTTTAAGGGAAGTGATACATGGATTCAACTTTCTGAAAAACAAAATGCAGGTTGGTGGATAACCTCTGCTTTAGAAAGTAATGTAGGGTTAAATGCAATTGCTCAATACACATACACTAATAAGAGTAACTTGCCTCAAGGCTTAGGTACAGGCAGCTTATATACTAATAATATTGATAGTCCATTAGAGGTGATTAATGGTGCATTACGTTACAACCCAAATACTAAATGGGAGTCTTTAAATTATATTTTATAATTACTCCATAATTAATAGCTAAACCATATAAACAATTTTAAATCCTAGAAGGAAACTATGTATATTCAACAAGCATTCAAATCTCTACACGAATGGTGGCGTTATTTGGTAGGAATATTGATTATTATCACAGCAAGTCAGATAGGAACTATTCCATTTATTATGGCAATTGTTTATAGAGTATGGACTGATGGTGGTGATTTAAATTCTGTTAATGATCATAATGTTTTAATGACAACATTAGAGTCAAACCTCACTCTTTTTCTAATGTTGTTGAGTTTTGCCGTAGGATTCTTAGCGGTTTACTTGACAGCAAAATATTTACATAAACAACCATTTAAAGAGCTAACCACCTCTCGAAAAAAAGTAGATTGGGAACGTGTGGCGTTTGGTTTCGGATTGATTACTGTTACTACTTTAGTTTTAACAGGTATAGACTATTATAATAGTCCCGAGGATTATATTTTGCAATTTGATTTAATTCCATTTCTAATACTTGCTCTTATTGCAATCATACTTATTCCTCTTCAAACAAGTTTTGAGGAGTATCTTTTTAGAGGTTACCTAATGCAGGGTATAGGAGTTATGACAAAAAACCGATGGTTTCCTTTAATTATCACTTCAGTAGTTTTTGGAGCTCTGCATCTTGGAAATCCCGAAGTTGAAAAATTAGGACCAATAATTATGGTCTATTATATAGGTACAGGTTTCTTCTTAGGTATTATGACACTTATGGATGAAGGAATGGAGCTTGCACTTGGGTTTCATGCAGGAAATAACCTTATAACAGCTTTGTTAGTTACTGCAGATTGGACCGTTTTTCAAACACATTCTGTATTAAAAGATGTTTCTGAGCCATCAGCAGGAATTGATATCCTAGCTCCAGTTTTAATCATTTATCCGATTTTCTTAGCAATCATGGCGTATCGTTATAAATGGAAGGACTGGAATAATAAGCTTTTCGGGAGAGTAGAAAAACCTATTGAAACCAATAGTGAAGCATATATAGAAAACTAACCGTGATCCATCCTAACTTTAGATTAAACGGCAAGAACTTTGAATCTATAGAGGCACTTAGTGAACATGCTTCAAAGCTAACTCTATTGGGTACTGTTGAAGAAAAAGCAGTCGGCCAATTTATAGAAGAATGGATTGATGAAAAAGACTTTATAGAAGTTAAAACTTCTGGGTCTACGGGAACCCCGAAAAATATCACTTTACATAAAAGTAATGTTCTTAATAGTGCGAAAGCAACTATAGACTACTTCAAACTTTTTGAAAATTCAAAAGCGCTACTTTGTCTTCCTGCTAAATATATTGCAGGAAAAATGATGCTTGTTCGAGCTATGGTGGCTGGTTGGGATTTACACATGGTTAATCCAGGGAAAGAACCTCTGAGAAACGTAAACGAAGTATTTGATTTTACAGCGATGGTCCCCTATCAGGTATTTCATTCATTAGAAGATTTGCATAAAGTAAAGAAAGTAATAGTTGGTGGTGGTGCAATTTCTCCAAAATTAGAAGAACAACTCCAACAAATAGATACACAAGTATTTGCTACCTACGGAATGACAGAAACTATCAGTCATATTGCCGTAAGAAAGGTTAATGGCAAAAAGTATTCTACTGCGTTTACAGCATTGCCATTAGTAACCTTCTCTCAAACTCCATCGGGCTGCTTAAAGATAGATGCTAAAGCAATTTCAAAAGAAGTTCAAGTAACGAACGATGTTGTTGAACTTATATCCCCAACTTCATTTAAATTTTTAGGAAGATTGGATAATGTGATTAATAGTGGAGGGGTAAAGGTTTTTCCCGAAGAAGTAGAAAGAAAATTATCCCTTCATATAAAACAACCATTTTTTGTGTCATCTGAAAAAGATGATGCTTTGGGTGAACGAATCATTCTAATTATTGAAAGCAAAAAGCCACTCCAATTATCCGACTTCTCAATAGCTTTTGAAAGCTTAAGTCCATACGAGCGTCCTAAAAAACTTCTTGTAACACCTAAATTCTTTTATACTGAAACCGAAAAGATCAAAAGGTCTGAGATTTTAAGTAAACTATAAGAGATTGAAATTCAAGATCAATGGAGATCATTTTTAAAAGAGAGTGGTTTTTCCTTGTTTTAAAGGACTTGTCTTATAAAACTTCTTTAATTTTATCGAAAGTTTAACTAAAAATTTAATGATGAAAAAAATTTTACTAGTAGTAAGTGTCTTACTTAGTTCGATGACTTTCGCTCAGGGACATGAGACATTTGACAACTTAGATTTAACAGGCAATTCATACCTTAACGGTAGTTTTGTTGGACAAGATGGTATCACATGGACTTATGGACAGTCACGTGGTGACATAGAATTAAACGGTAAAGCACTTACTTTAGGCCGTAATAGAGCTGAAGATATGTTTCTTGAGTCAGCTGCATTAACTAATGGAGTTGGAACTCTTGAATTTTCATATTCTCAAGCATTCTCTAATCCAGTTAATTTAGAAGTGCTAGTAAATGGTGTGTTAGTTTATACTGCTACTTCTGACGATGAGCAAGGAGTAATCAAGAGTTCAGGACTTATTACTGTTGAAGCAGAAGCAGGAGCAGTAATTAAATTTAACAATCCAAACGGCGCTCAAGTTACTTTAGATGATATTATTTGGACTGCTTTTGACAACGGTGGCGGCGGTACTTTCCCAGATCCTTATTGTGATATTACTAATATTGCAGCAACCGACGTTGAGGAGATTACGAATGTTGAATTTGGCGGGACAACAATTGAAAACGACGATTTTACTTCTATTTTAGTAGACAAAACTGATGTTATTGTAGAGATTGAACAAAGCGAAACCTACACTATCTCTGTTGAAGGAAATACACATAGTACTGGGTTTGAATTTGATAATAATATAGTAGCATTTATCGATTGGAATCAAAATGGAATCCTAGATGATGCAGGTGAAATATATGAAGTAGGAAACATAAGTGGCTCTGACGGAAACGATGGAGTTGCTGCTACAATGGATATTACAGTTCCTGCAGATGCAGCTCTTGGACAAACTAGAATCAGAATTACCAAAACATATTGGGATGAAGATTCAGCTCCTCTTTTAGACCCTTGTGCAATTGAATTTGATCCATGGGGTATGGGTAACTACCCAAGTTATGGTCAAGCTTTAGATTTTACTTTAGAAATTACAGAAGCTTCAGACACTGGATTCACATGTGACTTTGCTCATGAAGTAGTTGGAGATGCAGATGGGGGATCAGGATCTAGCGTTGATTCTACCTTTAAGAGTGCGGTTGATTTTGCAGTACCAGCAGGGCAGAACTTTACTTTGAGCACTATTCAAGTTCCATTTTTGACAATGGCGCCAGAAGACGCACCAATTACAGCCCAGGTTGTTTACTACGAGAATGATGGAGGCTTACCAGGCACAGAAATAGGGTCAGAAACTGTTGTTCCAACAATTTTAAGTTCGGGAGAGTGGGTGAATCCGGCTGCATATGAATTTATAACTCAGCTAGATATGACTCCAATTACATTTAATGGAAGTCACAATATGGATACTACATACTGGGTAGAGATTAGTATGGGTACAGCCACTAACCAAGCAACTGTTTTCTGGGCATATACTACAGGAGCTGGATTAGAAGGTGCACCTATGGCACGATTTGATAGTGACTTAGGAACATGGGCTATTCCAGATGATGGCGCTTCAAATGAAGGGATTTATAATTTTTCTGGAGAGTGTAGTCTAATGGATTCTCAAGGAGATTGTACAGGTACACCTGATGGAGGAATCGCATCTGTAAACCCAGAACAAGGAAATATTAACACTACTTACACTGTTTCTGCGTCTGGATTTAGTGGAGGATATGACGGAATGACTTACCAATGGCAGTCAAATACTAATGATGCTGGTTGGGTAAACGAAGGAGATTCTCAAACTAACTACTCTGCCTATACAGCAACAGCTCCTAGCGATGTTGGAGTAGAAGTAGCATGGAGATTAGAAGTGACTTGTACTTTATCATCAGAAACTTCATATTCTGAAATAGCAACATTTACTTCATTATTAGATTACTGTAATCCTGTATTGGATTGTACTTGGGATGAAATGATTACAAATGTTACTTTTCAAGAAATTGATAATACAACTGCATGTAGTCCTGATGGATATGGTGATTATACTGATATGATTGCAATGGTTCAAGCAGCTGAAACGTATCCAATTTCTATTGCTGTAGGTGAAGGATTTGACCCAGTTTCAACTTCTGTTTGGATTGACTTCAATAATAATGGAAACTTTGAAGAAGATGAATTCTTCTATATAGGAAACGGTAGTGGAGAAGTATTAACAGGAAATATTTCTATTCCAGCTGCAATTGAAAATGGAAGCTATAGAATGAGGGTTCGAGTAGCTGCAGTTGATCCAAGTGGAGCAACATGGGATATGGCATGTAATGAAAGCCAAGCCTATGGTGAAACAGAAGATTATACCGTAACTGTTGATGGTGTGGTAGGAGTAGGTACACATGATCTTGCGGGGTTTACATATTACCCAAACCCAACTAATGAAATCCTAAACCTTAGCTCTCAAAAGAACATCGAAACAATCGAGTTGTTCAATATGTTAGGTCAAAAAGTAGTAACTTCTAATGTAAATGCTACAAGCACAGAAATTAACCTTTCTGGATTAGCAATGGGTACTTATATTATGAATGTAACTATCGACGGACAAACTGGAACCTATAAGGTTATTA
>DATGMT010000008.1:0-16187 GCA_035307265.1 Aequorivita sp. | reverse complement strand
CTACATCTAAACAAACAGCAACTCATCGCTACAAAGTCTACTGCTGCCTCTAAATCAGGGGGCGTATGGTCGCAAGTAAAAGTACTAAACCAACAGCTTAAGAATGCTAAAATAGAGCAAGATCGATTTAAAAAAATGTTTAATGAAAATGCCGCAACACAGCAACAACTCGATCAAGTGAATAGCCAAGTAGAGGTTTTAAAAAAACAAGTTAAAAATGTAGAAAGTCAAAATGCACCAATAATAAACGAAGTAAAAGCAATTGATGCAAGAATAAATCAAGTTGAGGAACAAATCTCTTTAAGTAAAATTACAAACCCTATAAACGGAACAGTACTAACAAAATATGCTGAACCTGGTGAAGTTGTAACTTTCGGAAAGCCTCTATACAAAATTGCTAATTTAGAAAACATGGAACTACGTGCCTATATTAGCGAAACACAGCTCGCCAACATTCAAATTGGACAAAAAGTAACAATAAAAATCGACTCAGGAAATGAAATGAAAGACTATCAAGGGACCGTAAATTGGATCTCAACTTCAGCAGAATTCACTCCTAAAATCATTCAAACAAAAGAAGAACGCGTCAATCTTGTATACGCCATAAAAATAAGCGTGAAAAATGATGGTAGCCTAAAAATTGGAATGCCTGCGGAAATGTGGATTGAAAATTATTAGGTTAATGACAACTCATTTTCTAAATTAAAGCAATATTAATCTTTAAACTAAAAATAATGAAAAAGACATTTTTAACTGTAGCTGCTCTTTCAGTTTTATTTATAAGCTGTAAAGATAACAAGAACACAAATTCAGAAACAGAAATAACTCATAAAACCGAAGTAGTCCATGAACAAGCCCATGAAGAGGAAAAACCAGTATTAGACAATTCTTGGATTAACGATATTCAACTCGACGAGAATGGAAATAAATGGAATGCCAATATAGAAACAACTCGAGGAGTAAATAAAATGTTAGGTTTAATTACCGAAGTTAACCCGAAGACTGTTGAAGAGTATCATAAGTTAGCTTCAAAATTAAATGAAGAAAAAAATATCGTTATAAAAAAGTGTGACATGGTAGGACCTTCTCACGATAATTTACACGTTTTTCTTCATCCTCTTATCGATAAAATTGCTGTATTAGGTGAAATTTCTACTGAAGAAAAAGGTGCTGAAATTACAGCCAACATAAAAGAAAACTTAGAAGAGTATAATAATTACTTTAAATAATTAGCACAACAAATTACATAGCCCTTCCTGTTTGTAAACACAAGCAGGAAGAGCTAAAATTTATTGACGCTTAATATTTTAAATTTATAATACTCAGTAATACTTAATTTAAAATACTATGACAAAACATGAATTTAAAGTCAACTTAACTTGGACCCAAGATCGAAAAGGTATTTTATCTTCTCCAGAATTATCTAAAGGAAAAAGTGCTACAAACAATACTATTGAAGTTGCAACCCCTCCCGAATTTCCACAAGGGATGCCCAATATATGGTCTCCAGAACATCTTTTTACAGCTTCTATTAATAGTTGCCTAATGACAACCTTTTTAGCAATTGCTGAAAACTCCAAATTAGAGTTTGATTCTTTCAGTTGTGAAGCCATCGGAATTATGGAAAGGGTGGAACGTAGATTTTTAATGACCGAAATTATTTTAAAACCTACTGTAGTAATTAAAAATGAAAAAGATTTTGATCGAGCAAAACGTGTTCTTGAGAAATCGGAAGCAGCATGTTTAATTTCAAATTCTATAAATTCAAAGGTTACAATGGAAATGAATATAAAAACTGTTTGAGAAAAGAGCTATGGAAAATGTAGAAGACACTAGTTTAAACGAAGATAAATCAGAGATAATTGCCGCAAGATTAAATCGTTTATTAGCCAATTACTCAATATTTTATCAAAACGCACGAGGATTTCAGTGGCATATTAGAGGTGGAAAATCGCAAGAGCTTCGGGATAAATTTAGAGAGCTATACAGCAATCTTCAGGAAAAACTAGACGCTATAGCTGAGCATATTATATCGCTCGGTCATCATCCTGAAAATATATTTTCAGAATATATAGGCCTCTCAGTAATACCAGAAAGCAAAAAAATATGGGAAGAAGAAGAAGCTATTGCAAACATTCTTGAGTCCTATTCTGTAATCATAACGATGCAAAAGGAAGTTATTTCTAAAGCCAATGAATTTAAAGACGAAGCAACCAAAGCGCTTTTAGCAGATTTCATTCAAAGACAAGAAGAGCAAATGCAAGTGTATTCTGATTTTTTAGATAAGAAGTAAAAAACTCTTCAAAAAAACATTGAAAATTAACTCATGGGTATTTCTCTTAGAAACATAAATAAATCTTATAAAAAGCTAAAAGCCATACATGACATTTCGTTCAATGTAAAGTCAGGAGAACTCTTTGGATTAATTGGACCTGATGGTGCGGGAAAGACCACTATTTTCAGGATATTAACTACACTTTTAATACCAGATGAAGGCAGTGCATATGTAGCTGGATTTGACATTATTAAAGATTACAAAGAAATACGAAAATCTGTTGGTTATATGCCTGGCAGATTTTCATTGTATCAAGATTTAACGGTAGAAGAAAACCTCACTTTTTTCGCCACTATCTTCGGAACTACCATTCAAGAAAACTACGACCTCATTAAGGATATTTATGTTCAAATAGAACCTTTTAAAAATCGGCGCACCGGAAATCTTTCAGGAGGAATGAAACAAAAGCTTGCTCTCTCCTGTGCTCTAATACACAAACCAAAAGTGCTTTTTTTAGATGAACCCACAACAGGAGTAGACCCAGTTTCTCGAAAAGAGTTTTGGGAAATGCTAAAACGATTGCAGAAAAAAGATATTACAATATTAGTTTCAACACCTTATATGGATGAGGCTGCACTTTGTGATAGAATAGCCCTGATACAAGATGGCAAAATTTTAGATATAGACACTCCTCAAGCTATTGTAAATAAATTTCCGAAGCCTATATATAATGTGAAGTCAAACAATATGTATAAGCTAATTCAAACACTACAAAACTATGAGCATGCCTACAGCGTGTTTCCTTTTGGCGAATTTGTGCATTACACAGACAAAAGAGATGAGTTTAATTCTGAAGAATTAAGAACTTATTTAAAGACTGCTGGCCTCGATAAATTAGACATAGCCATTACTCAAGCAGATATTGAAGACGCATTTATGGAGTTAGCAAAATAATGAAAAAAGAAAACGTCATAGAAGCAGTTGAACTAACCAAAGCCTTTGGTGATTTTAAAGCTGTAAACGCCATTAGTTTTGAAGTGAAAAAAGGAGAAATTTTTGGCTTTTTAGGAGCAAATGGTGCTGGAAAAACTACCGCTATCAAAATGCTTATCGGGATTTCTCACCCCAGTTCTGGGAAAGCAACAGTAGCCGGATTTGATGTTTATACACAACCAGAATCTATAAAGAAAAATATTGGTTACATGAGTCAAAAGTTTGCACTCTATGACGATTTAACGGTATATGAAAATATTAACTTTTATGGAGGAATCTATGGTTTATCTAGAGCAGAAATCAAATCAAAAAGAAAACAATTAGTTGCAGAACTAGGCTTAGAAGAAATCTCCAATAAACTGGTTGGATCCCTACCATTGGGTTGGAAGCAAAAACTGTCTTTTTCAGTATCACTACTTCACAATCCTAAAATTGTTTTTTTAGATGAGCCAACAGGTGGAGTTGACCCCATAACGCGAAGACAGTTTTGGGAAATGATTTATAAAGCCTCTAGCCAAGGTGTCACTGTTTTCGTGACCACTCATTACATGGATGAAGCAGAATATTGCGATCGCGTTTCAATCATGGTTGAAGGAAAAATCGAAGCTCTAAACACACCAAAAAAGTTGAAGGAACAGTTTAAAGTTGACTCGATGAACGAGGTGTTTTTAAAATTGGCAAGAAACATTGAGTAATAATGCCCGATCCAGACTCCAAAGGTTTGAAATTGGCGAGAATCCCATCCCCAACCCCTCCCTATGGAAAGTCAACAAATACTGATATCGAATAAAAATTTAACAACATGATGAATCCTCCCGCTTTGAGGAGTTAGAAGGGAACCATGAAACGATTTATAGGCTTTATACAAAAAGAATTCTACCATATCTTTCGAGATAGACGATCACTGTTTATACTCTTCGGGATGCCTATTGCCCAAATCATGCTTTTTGGCTTCGCCATTACAAACGAAATCAACAATGTGGATATTGCAATTTTCGACCAATCTAATGACACTACTACTGAAGAGATTATCAATAAAATATCTAGTTCAAAACACTTCACAGTTAAGCAAAAAATTACAAAAGAAGCCGAAATTGAAACAGCTTTTCGAAAAGGAAAAATAAAAGCAGTCTTGAATTTTGAAAAGAATTTCGACAAAAATTTAACAAAAGAAAGAACGGCACATATTCAAATAATAACAGATGCTACTGACCCCAACACAGCAAACTCAATCACTAGCTATATAAACGCTATTCTGCAGAGCTACCAACAATCCATAAATAAGGACCTCAAAATAGTTTTTCAAATTATTCCTGAAACGCGAATGGTGTTTAACCCTGAGCTAAAAAGCGTATTTATGTTTGTTCCCGGGGTAATGACCATTATTTTGATGCTAGTTTCTGCCATGATGACCTCTATCTCTATAACTCGTGAAAAAGAATTGGGAACCATGGAAATTTTATTGGTTTCTCCTCTAAAACCCTTTCAAGTAATTATAGGTAAAGTAGTTCCTTATATTTTCCTTTCAATAATAAATGCTGTAGTTATAGTTCTATTGAGCATTTTCATATTCAAAATGCCTGTAGAAGGAAGCTTACTTTTATTAGGTGCTGAAAGTATTTTGTTTATCGTATGCTCTTTAGCACTTGGCATTCTAATTTCAACAATTGCAGAAACCCAACAATCTGCCATGATGATCTCATTAATGGGGCTCATGCTTCCTGTTATTCTACTATCTGGGTTTATTTTTCCTGTTTCGAGTATGCCAGCACCACTTCAAATAATTAGTAATATAATTCCTGCCAAATGGTTTATTATCATCATAAAAGGTATAATGCTGAAAGGAATTGGCTTAACATTTATATGGAAAGAAACCTTGATTCTAGTTGGAATGACTGTATTGTTTATAGTCGTAAGTATTAAAAAATATAAAATCAGGCTAGAATAATGAGAACAATTGGTTATATCATTCAAAAAGAATTCAAGCAAATTTTTAGAAATAAAGGAATGCTTCCTATTATTTTTATTCTGCCCATTCTGCAATTAGTCATTCTTTCTAATGCCGCTACATACGAAGTAAACAATATAAAGTTCGCCTATATTGATTTCGATAGAACTTCTACTTCTCGTGAGTTAATTGAAATGTTTAATGCTTCTTCATATTTCAATGTACTAGACGAGTTTCCTTCACACAAACAAGCTAGTTCTGCTATGTTGTTGGGAGAAATTGATGTAGTATTGGAAATTCCCAATTATTTTGAAAGAAAATTAATCAAAGAACAAAAAGGTGAACTCGCTATCACTATCAATGCTATCGATGGAGCAGCCGCTGGTGTAGAAAGTAGTTACATCAATCAGATTATACAAGGATTCAACCAAAACATCAAGATGAAGATGCTCGATCCTTCAAAACAGAGTATACGTCCCTCAATTATCAATAGCACTCCTGCCTTTTGGTATAATCCTACTTTAAATTATAAAACATTTATGGTACCTGGTATTTTAGTTTTATTAGTAACCATGATTACTCTATTTCTTTCGGGAATGAATATTGTAAGAGAAAAAGAAATAGGAACTTTAGAGCAAATAAACGTTACACCAATCCGTAAAAGCCAATTTATTATAGGGAAGCTTTTTCCGTTTTGGATAATTGGAATGGGCTTGCTGACAGTTGGATTAATCTTAGCAAAAGTTATATTTAACACCCCTATGATTGGAAGTATATTGTTGCTATACTTCTATACTTCTATTTATATATTAGTTATATTAGGAATGGGATTGCTGATTTCAAATTTCACAGACACACAGCAACAAGCTATGTTTATCGCTTGGTTTTTTGTGGTGATTTTCATTTTAATGAGTGGACTTTTTACACCCATTGAAAGCATGCCAAGATGGGCTCAAATAGTTACAGAGTTTAACCCTATAAAATACTTTGTAGAAATCGTTCGAATGGTATTACTAAAGGGTTCAGGGTTTATGGATATTCTCCCTCAATTTCTAAAAACACTTGCATATGCATTAATTATGAATGCATTAGCTATCTGGAGTTATAGAAAAATAAATTAATGAAAAAAGATGCAAAATATCATTTACGCAAAAGTGAAGCTAAGTTTCTGAAAGGACCTCGTTCACGTTTCAAGGAGTTTATTTTCACGTTAAGAGTTCTTTACTATTTTTTATTGGGTTTTAGGAAAATGCATTTTATTGGCCCATGCGTAACTGTATATGGTTCTGCTCGTTTTAAACCAAACTCTGAACACTATAAGAATGCTGAAAAAATAGGCGCCGAACTAGCAAAACTTGGCTTTACAATTATGACTGGTGGTGGCCCAGGGATAATGGAAGCTGCAAATAAAGGAGCTTTTGAAGCAGGTGGATACTCCGTGGGTGTTAACATCGTGCTTCCTTTTGAACAAAAACCAAATCAATATTTACATAAATGGATTGACATTCCATATTTCTTTGTTCGAAAGTATTTATTGATGAAATACTCCTATGCTTTTGTAATAATGCCTGGCGGAATAGGCACTTTAGATGAGTTATTTGAAGCACTCACCCTAATCCAAAACCATATGATTGAAAACTTCCCAGTTGTTATATTCGATAAAGAATATCACAAGGAACTAATTGAACATATTGAACTTATGGCTGAAAGTGAAAGCATTAGTCCCGAAGATATGAAACTGATTTTTGTAACAAATTCAGCAGATGAAGTTGTAAATCACATTAAAGTCCACGCTATAGAAAAGTTTAATTTAATCAAAGAAAAATATGAACCTAAGTGGTGGTATGGGGAAAACCGCAGAAAATTCTAATCAGTGAAATCATGAAAAAATCAAATCTTCTAAAGACTATCACTGTAGCTACCTTAGTTGTTTTTGCTCTTGCAACAATTTTTGTTAGCAGCTCTGTATTGTTTGATTGGTTTGACATTCGAACTAAACAAGGAAACTACGTGCCTTTTATTGTAAAAACAAATTTAACCGCCGGAGTAATCTACCTGATTTCTGTCTATGGATATATTACCTCAAAAAAATGGGCCTTTTGGTCAATGATTACTGCAGCACTTATTTTGATCTATGCATTTGCATTATTATATATGCATATTCACACAGGTGGTTTATATGAAAAGCATACAATTGGAGTAATGATATTTAGGATTGTACTCACTTTAATTTTCGCCGCGCTTATTTATTGGAATTCAAACAATGAAAAATGAGAGAAGAAAAAATAATATATATCGAAAAATTCAATGGAGAAATTGAAGAGTTTAAAGTTGAAAAATTAAAAACTTCGCTTAGAAGAAGCAAGGCTACTGAAGATGAAATTAATACTGTAGTAGAGAATATAATACCTACACTTTACGACGAAATGTCCTCTAAAGAGATTTACAAAAAGGCTTTTTCTTTACTTAAAAAACTCAACCGTATTTCAGCTTCAAAATATAGTTTAAAGCGTGCTATTTTAGATTTAGGTCCTACTGGTTTCCCTTTTGAAAGACTGATAAGCGCTTTACTTCGCGAAAAAGGATTTAAAACAAAGGTTGGAGTTATTCTACAAGGAAAATGTGTAACACACGAAGTTGATGTACTCGCAGAAAAAGATGGTAATTCCTACACTGTGGAGTGTAAATTTCATTCAGATCCCAAAGCAGTTAGCAACGTTAGAGTGCCTTTATACATAAACTCGCGATTTTTAGACATTCAAAGTCATTGGAATAAAGATTCAGAGAAAAAATCTCATCTAAAACAAGGGTGGTTAGTCACTAACACTCGGTTTTCTTCAGACGCTATTGATTATTCTAAATGTGTTGGTTTACAATTACTGAGTTGGGATTACCCTGAAGACAACGGCATTAAACACAATGTAGATGAATTTGCACTCTACCCTATCACTACTTTAACTACCCTGACAAAACAAGAGAAACACTTAATAATCGAAAAGAATATTATTCTAACTAAAGAACTTTATAACGCTCCTAATTTATTGCAAGAAGTCGGGATTTCAGTTAATAGAAAAAAAAGAATTCTAAAAGAAATAAAGGATCAATGTGATTTATAGACACTATTTGACACTATCCCGTTAAGTGTGTAAGTTTAAAATAACAGGGGGTTGGACTTTTTTAAAGTCTGACCCCTTTTTTCATAGTTCGTTAGGAACATTTCACTTAAATAGTGTGCCTATATATTAAAACGATAAGTTATTTAGCTTTTATAAGTCGTCTTATACCCACCCATTCTTTCAACATGTCTCTTGCTTCCTGTGCTGGATAACCCAAAACAGTTTTGCCTGCTTCAACATCATTCATAACTCCAGAACCAGCACCAACAGTAGCACCAGAATGTATAGTTACGTGATCTTTAATCGAGGCACTACCCCCAATTACAACTCCATCACCTAAGGTAACAGAACCTGCAAGTCCGCTATGTCCAGCCATAATACAAGATCGTCCCATAACACAATTATGTCCTATTTGTACTAGGTTATCAATTTTACAACCATCTCCTATTATAGTGGAACTAAATTTTGCACGATCAACACATGAATTGGCTCCAATTTCAACATGATGGCCTATAACTACATTTCCAATGTGTGGTATTTTCACTAATCCTCGTCCATCATCACTTGGTCTATATCCAAAACCATCTGCACCAATACTTACATTTGTATGGAAAATACAATGGCTTCCAATAATAGAACGCTCTCGAATAACTGTACCAGACC
This sequence comes from Aequorivita sp., assembly GCA_035307265.1. Classification (GTDB taxonomy): domain Bacteria; phylum Bacteroidota; class Bacteroidia; order Flavobacteriales; family Flavobacteriaceae; genus Aequorivita. Next base: position 7,192 of record DATGMT010000008.1, on the reverse strand, counting down.
AAACAACCGTGTTATCGCCAATAACAGTTTCATCAAAAACACTCACATTTGGATATAAAACCACACCGTTTCCTAACTCAACATCTTTACCCACATAACAGTTGGCTCCAACTTTACAACCTAAACCAATTTTTGCAGTTTCATGTATCACTGCCGATGGATGAATTTCAATATCAAAAACAGGAGGCGCAGGATTGAAAAGTTCCAATACTTTCGCCATTGCTAAATCTACATTCTTTACTTTAATAAATGCGCGATTATCACCAGGTTCAACATCCATATTTGAACTAATCAAAGCAGCACAAGCTTGTGATTCTTCCCAGTACTTCAGATATTTTTTATTTCCGATAAAAGTAATTTGGTTGTTAGCTGCCTTTCTTATCTCTTCAGGACCAACAATAGTTTGATTTGTATTATTAATTAGTTCGCCATTTAGGACATTATTAATATCAATTATTGAGTATGAGGTCATATTAAATTTAGGAAGTTTATTATTTGCAGGGAAAATAGGTTTATTTTTTTAAAATAGTTAGTCAAAATTAATTTTTCTTAGTTTTTGACTAACCTTATAGTGATTACTTCTGTCTTCAATTTTTAGAAATCAGTAATTCTATACTTGTTGACACTGTATCTCACATTTAAGTGAAATTATTCAAAAAAACAGATTCTTAAACCTGTTCTACAGCGCGTTTCGATTTTCTATAAATATAGTTTGGATAAATAGCCCGCTTTGCAAAACGGTTTAGTTTATCACTATTTACCATTTTCATATAAATCTGTTTAGTCACTCCAAAATATTCATATGTACTACCATCTAGATACGTAATTTCTAAGACCATTCCTTTATGGTGAAAGTCTGCAATACCTGAGTTTGTGATGGTTTCTTGAAACTCGGGTAAGTTTATGGCTTTGGTCTCTGGAGCTATACTAACAAGAAAGTGATAACCATCTATAATTTTTCGACTCATCTCTTCGGCTTCATCGCGCATAGCGTCGCCTTCTTGAAATTTATCAGGATGCCACTCTTTAACCAAGTTGCGATAACTGGTCTTAAGAGCTTTTAATTCTATGATCTTTTCAACTCCAAAGAGTTTTTTGTATTCGTTAATTCGTTTCATATACTCGCTATTTGTGCGTGTGCGAAAATAGATTTTTTATTTCTAGAGTCTGTTTTAAAGCTATCTTTTCTCAAAATATCCTCGGTTGTTTTTAAAATAAGAAAGCCGTCTCAAAATTTGAGTCGGCTTAGTTTATCTATTTATTTTCGGACTATTATAGTAGTCTTACTTTTACAGCGCTAGGTCCTTTTTCTCCTTGTTCCACGTCAAACTCAACACGGTCATCCTCACGGATATTGTCGATTAGATTTGTGGAGTGAACAAAAACTTCTCTATCTGAGTCATTCATTTTAATAAAACCAAATCCTTTAGCTTCATTGAAAAATTTTACGGTTCCTTCTTTCATTTCGTTTATTTCTTTATTATTAATTAATTTATTTATAAGTCTTTTTAACATAATTTGTATTGTAACATTATCATTCAGTATTTGCCTATTTTAGGCATACCAATTTAGTTTTTGATTTTTTCACTATATATTTTGAAGGTTATATTAAAATTTAAAGTCCAACAAAAAACAGTAGGTGTTTACTGAGTAATCACTGTTATTTAAAGACTCAAAATAAAATCCAACAGACCTAAAAAGGACGTTACTATAGAGTATAAATGGCGCAGTAATTAGTGCCTTGAATATGAGGAAAACTTTGTAGAAAATATTGGTGATAAATCCTGTTGGTTTCTAACATACGCTTTTTTTGGCTACAGATAGCTAATCAAAAGAGAAAGCGAAAGATTTATTTAAATTGGAAAGTAATTAAAAAAATATAGGCTTACTAAATCGTTATGATGCAAATGTAGAGCTAATTTACCACCTGCTCCCCATTAAAATGTTAAAAGATTAAAAATATCTTTGAAAAGCCTATATTCATTGAGAATATTTTCTGAAAAAATTTAAAATATTCATTTTTATTCACTGAAGATAGGTTCTTAATCCCAATTAATACTTTTATGGGAGTCTTCCAAGAACAGATTAAAAAGAATTTCGATCTCTTCTGAAACAACAATAAGACCCATCATTTTCTTTGGTGCCTCAAGATTGAAATCAGTGATATTGAGCTTTAATCTACCTTCTATTTGCAAATCATTCTTCCTATTAGCCTCTACGTCTACCATATAGGTTTGAGAAACTCCTGCAATTTGAATCTCTACTAAAGCTTCTACTTTATTTCCAACAGAAGTCTTCTTCTTAATTTCTTTTAAAGACAGAAGAATTTGAGGGTGTTCATCGGTTTTTAAAAGTTCGTGGAAATCTCTATTAATCCCTTTTCCTCCACAGTTAAAAAAAGAGTTATCTAAAATTAATGTTGATTTCTTAAATCGAATAACCTCATCCTCTTTTTGATATTGAATTTTGAGAGGATTATTCAGGTTTTTAACATTAAAAACACATTTGAAGTTATTTACATTACTGTTGCCTATTATTTCTAATTTGCTTTGAGGGCTAATGTATATAGTCTTGTTGTTTTCTTCTTTTTGGATAGAGAATGAAGTTAACATTAAAAAAAGTATGAGAATTATAGAAGTCTTCATAGGTTATTAATTCAGACAAATTTACATAAAAAACGAACCCCAATGTATCCAATTTTCAGGCCACATATAGGGTTCGCTAATTCAAATATTAATTTTAAAGATTTAGAAGCTAATAACAGCCTCGGCTACTAAGCCATCAAACTTACCATCGTTTAGGATGCTACCTGCACTATATCCTTTGTGGCTTTGGCTTACGTATTCTGCTTTCAATAGAATGTTTCGAGTCATAAACCATCCAGCTCCCACTTGAAATCTAGATATTTCAATATCATCTCCACTAATATCTTCAGAGTCTACTTTATTATATCTACCACCTAGGAAGAAGTTTTCATTGTTCCCAAATCTATAAATCAACTCTGCAGCATATTGATTTGCAACTCTTTCGTCAGTTTCTGCTTGAGTTTTACCACTAGTTCTTTCATAAGTTCCGAAAAACTCTAATCCTTTATATTTAATGAAAGGGTTGAACATTACTGCAGTAATTTGGTTACCCATTTTTGGATCATATCTCCCTGATCTGAAAGCTGCAGCTGGTTTTGCTCCTTCTGCTTCCAATACTAAATAATATCTAGATCCTGCTCTATCTGCTGAGTACAAATAAGAGTTTGCAACTTTTCCAGTAGTGTAAACAGATCCAGTTAATCTAAATCTTAGATCGTTATTCACTTGTTTGTCATACCCTAACTTAGCTAAGAAAGATGCTCCTCCAGAGCCTGGGTTATCTACAGATTGATTTAGTTTTCCGTTTGTAAAACCAACCATTCCTATAAATCCATCTCTTCGGTAATATACTTCTGCTCCAACTTCAGTAGTAAAAGCATCCATAATCAAGTTACCTACAAAAGGGTTGTAAATAGCTTGGGCGTTGTCTGTTCTTCTAAAGTGAGCATCTCCATAGTTGTTTTCCATGTGCCCTACTTTAATAGTAGTGTACTTCATTAGGTTGTCAAGAAATCCTTCCTCGATAAAATTTAATTTATCTATTTGAAAGTATCCTCCCTTTACATATGGCTCTGGGTGGTGACGAGAAGATAGATAAGTACGCAAGTGCATTCTAATTCCATCGTAAAGTGCCACGTCAATATCAAGGTTTGCCGTTGCAAGGTTAAAGTTGTTTCCTATGTCTACCAATGGAACATCCCCAGAGTTTTCATGGCTCATTGCTTGAAACTGAAGCGTAGATGACCCTCCAATTCTCACTTTCAACTCTTCGAAAGTAGAAACTGTATCCTTTGGTGCTTCAAAAACATTAACTCCAGCTTTATCAGGCTCTCTATAATTATCTATACTTCTACTGTTCTTCTGAGCATACATATTAGTTCCTCCTAGAACCAATAGTGCTAACGCTAAATTCCTAAAATTTGATTTCATATTAAATTTGTTTAATGGTTTGTGTTTTATTTATTTTCAGTTATTTAAAAACTGTTTTAAATTCTATTTTTACTTCGTCACCTGTAGTAACGGTTCCTAATAATGCTTTGGGTGGATCCACCCCAAAATCGGTCATCTTAAAGCTTTTACTTCCTTTTAAAATAACTTGACTTGAAGCAACTTCTATGATAAAATCCAATCCAGTGTTTTTAGTCACTCCTGCAATAGTTAGGTTTCCAGTTACACTCACTCGGTAATTATTATCATTTAGTTTAGAAATAGACTTCACCTCTTTCATATCAAATGAAATACTTTTATGCTTATTTGTTTTTAAAGCTTTGTAGGTGTTTTTATCCATTCCACTCTTTCCACTCTTAAGACTTTCAGTTTCAACAGAAACTTGCAATAGCTTAATTTGCAATTGGCCTGAACGATCTAAAGCCAATTTTCCACTTTGCTTTTCTGCTTTAACATCCCAATCGTGAAGATTAGATGTTCCAAAAACGGTCAATTCTGAAGTCGCATTGTTTAAGCTATACTCTTGCGCATAGGTTTGGCTAACAAAAAGAGTTAATGCAAATAATAAAGTCTTACTTAACAGGGCTATTTTTCTTGTGGTTTTCATAAGGCATCGTGTTTATATTACATTGCAAATATATCTGGTGTTTTGAGCTGAATAAATGATTAATATCAGGTTAAAGAAAAACATGACATCCATCATATTTACAAGGGTTGACTATATTAACAGACTTGTAGTTACAAGAGTAATTTATCTTATTTAAATGAAGAAATCAAGCGTATATCAATATCTGAAAAAAATCAAGTTCTTACAATTTTGAACTATGACAACTATAAAAGTATTTCGAATTAAAAGCCCTGTTACAATATAAAAAACGGTGCCCGAGCGGAGCCGAGATCACCGTTTTAAATGCCTGAATGTTTTTTGAAAGTAATTTATTCTATTAATACAGTCCAATCCTAATGCCCATGTCCCCCATCTTCTTCAACCTGCAGTAAAACGAAGCCCCCTTTAGTTAGAAATTTGGCATCCTTAGGCAACTCTGTTTTAAAACTCGTATATCCTTTATAATTTGAATCAATCTTCACTTCTAAAGGAGTTAACATATACTCGTCTTTACTTTCATTTTCTAATAAAAGCACGTAGTTCTTACCTTCAAATTCAACAACAGCATCTTCAGGTAATGCCATTTGATTAGTAACTCCAGTAATTATATCAGCTTCAACAAACATACCTGCTGCAAAATTAGTTTCATTGTCTTCATCTATATGCCCATGAACCATAGCCATTCGAGTTTTAGATTCAATACTAGTGCCCACTAAATATACGTCTCCTGTATAGTTTTCTTTAGAAGCCTCTGGAACTCTAAACACAATTTCTTGCCCTTTTTTCAATTGCAGTAAATCTCTTTCAAAAACATTTAATTCTAAATGGATATGATCTGTATTCATTACTTCCATAATCTTATCTGCAGGCGAAACGTAGGTTCCCATATTCACCATGACTTGAGTAATATATCCATTAATGGGGCTGTAAATATTTACTGCCGACACTATATTTCCTTGAAGCACAGAAGCTGTATTAATATTTAGCATCTGTAAACTTTTTATCAGGCTATTGGCACGAGCCGCTGCAGTTTTATATTCACTTTCTGCTTTTAAATAACTTTTCTCTGAAGTGATATTCTCTTCAAACATTGTCTTTTGTCGTTCGTACTCCGATTTCAAATAGGAAAGTTGTTCTGCTGTTTCTAAATAATTTTGCTGAATGGTTATAAACTCGGGATTTTCCAAAGTAACTAGTCGATCTCCTTTTTTAACTATATCCCCAATTAGCAAAGGTGTGTCCTTGACGTAGCCTCCTGAAAATGCACTAATAACCGCTCTGTTTTGTGGTGGCACATCAATTATTCCATTCGTATGAATAGTCTTAGCAAAAGGCTCCTGTGTTAAATTTCCAATTTCCATTTTAGCACTTTCAAACTGTGCTTTTGAAACATGAATTGACTCATCTTTTTCTTCAGTTGAAATAGGCTTGGCCTCTTCACCCTTATTACTGTTGCAACTCAAAAGAAACAGTGTGCTAAACAGAAAAATATATTTTATTAAATTCATAATTAAAGTTTATAAAGTTAGATAGTTGATGGCTATAACAGTTTGATTGTATTTATTGAGGTTATCGAGATACTGCAACTCGATTTCATAAACGTTTTCAAGGCTTTGTATATATTGAAAAAAATCTATTTCGCCATTTTTAAAACTCCCGTTTGCTGTTTTTAGAATTTCTTCGGATAGAACTTTGCCTTCCTCTTCATAGTATTTTAAAGCCTCTTCATATTTTGCAAGTTCACCCATTAATTGTGCTTGCTTTGAACTAAACTGAAGTTTATACTCCTCTGCTTGATGTTCACTAATCTCCACTGCGATTTTCGATGCCTTGATTTTAGATGCATTCCCACCAAAAAATAGCGGGATTTTTAAACCTATTTGATATTTATAAAGGTTTTCATTTAAACTTGAATTGCTTCCTAACGAATATGAAAAGCTTATATCCGGCAATAATTGTTGCTTTTCCAGACTACTTTTAGTCCTGTAAAACTCACTTCTGCTATTAAAATATTCTGTTGCAGGATGTGACTCCACACTTTCCAATGAAAGAGAAAGCTTCTGCATTGGCTGTCTTTCTAATTGCAAAGAATCCTTTGATTGTAAAATAGTTTCTAACTGATTCAATGCAATGTCGATATCTTCTTGACTTTGCAGATAGTCGGTTTCCGTTTTCTTCTGTTTTGCTCGTGCTGTGATTTTTTCAAGGTAGTTGGTTTCACCCAATTCAAATCTGCGTTGCGCCGAATGAGCAAAGTTTTTATAAAGACTATCTAATTTCCTATACACTTCGGCTTTATTACTTTCATATTGAAACTGATAGAAATATGCAGCAACCATCCCTTTGGTCTTCCGAATTTGAAGCTGGTGTTGATTATTTTGCATTTCAAACTGCCTACGATTTAGTTTTTTCTGCGTAAAATATACCGTTGGAAAAAGAACATCTTGCTGTACTCCAAATATGTCTAAAGGAAGATTATTGGGAGCAATATTGTTTTCGTCATATTCATAAAACACATAAGTTTTATCTAAACTAAAAGCACTTCCTATTA
>DATGMT010000007.1:0-6679 GCA_035307265.1 Aequorivita sp. | reverse complement strand
AAACTCAAAAATTTCTAAAGATTCTAGACGAGTGGAAATCTAAAACTTCCAAAATTTACATTTGGGATTATGCATCAAATTTTGATGACTACCTCACCCCTATTCCAGTATTATACGGTTTACAGAAGCAGTTGCAGTTTTATAAAAAACACAATATAAAAGGTGTATTCCTAAATGCATCTGGATATGAATATTCTTCATTCGACGGATTGAAAACCTATATATCTGCAAGCTTAATGTTTGACAGCGAACAACCTATAAACCCGTTAATTCAAAGGTATTTTGAAGTATATTATCCTAAAAACCACAAACTACTTTCAGATTACTATATAAAATTAGAAAGCGATTTTGCCCAAAACCCAAAGTCATATCCACTTTACGGTGGAATAAAAGAAATTTTAAATTCGTATCTTGATGAAAGCAATTTCATTAATTTCTATAACGATTTAGAGAAAGCAACTTCTAAAGCAAAAGGAATTGAAAAAGAACGTCTCCACAAATTATTTACAGCGTTATCTTTTACCCGATTACAAATCGCATATCGAAACGGGATGAGTTCTGGTGGATTTGCAGAAAGAAAGTCTAAAACCTTAACCGTAAAACCTAATGTAAACGGATGGATTTCGAACTTAGAGCAGTTCACTATCTATGACAACTTAAACCAATATAGAGAGTCCTCAAGCGATCTATCCGAGTACATTGAAAATTGGAAGAATTTAATTTCTAACAAAGAATTTACTAATTTGCTGCTGGATACACCCATAACTTTACATTCCAAACCTGATGAAGGTTTCGAAAATACTCATATCTTCAACAATGGAATACTTGGGTTCGCTCCAGACTATCATCAAGGCTGGTATATTAGCTCTACTGACTTAAAAATCAGTTTTTCCTTTCCCGAAACAATTGGACAAAGGGAAGTTAAAATACGATTTTTAACTCACAAACCCCACGGATTCTATCCCCCTGAGAAAATAGAAATTAAAGAAAACGGTCAATTATTAAAAACAATATTAGCAAACGAATTTAGAAGCAAAGACTATGTAACCCACTGTTCTTTTACTTTAAACATCAAAGAGAAAACTGATATAGAGTTCCATTTTATCAAAAAAGAAGGAGCAAAAGTCAAGATTGCTTGCGACGAAATTCAAATAAATTAATCGATGAGGAGGATATTCTACATAATAATAGTTTTGCTATTATCATTAGGCTTTAAAAGTTGCAATGTGAAGGATAGGACAACTACCATACATGTCGTAGATAATAACAGACACTATTATCCTATTCTTAGAGGACAGGATAAAGAAATCCTTTTCAAAATTGAAAATAGAGGGAAAAATCCTTTTGTTTTATATGACATTTTCACGTCTTGCGGCTGTTTAAAAGTATCCAAAAAATCTTCTATACGAAGTATTCCAGCAGGAGAAGAAGGGTTTCTAATTTTAGAGTATACAGCTATTAGCAATATTGGTTATGCAGACTACTATGTCACACTTTACGGAAACTTTGACTCAATTGAAAAAAAGGAAGTTAAATTCGACATTAATATTGTACCCGAAGCGCAGTACACTAAAGATTATGAAGAAGTGTTTAAAGAAATACAAGACAAAAACAGTATCAAGCAGAGCGTAGACGGAAAAGAAAGTGAAAGAGGATATTATATGGATGGAGACTTCGAAGAAGCAAAGAAAATTATAGGAAATTAGAATCCACTAAAATATTAAGCTCACCTTATATAACGTCAAACATACAATTATATAGGGACATTCAATAACCTACTTCTACAATACTGTCATGACATGACAATCTGTATACCTGCTTCCTATAAACAGAATAACTCTAAAACACTTATTAATCTCTCACCAAAGGCATAGTAGAGCAACGAAGTAGTCCTTCTTGTTTAGCTATTTCAGCATAGGGAACTTCTTCTACCGTAAACCCTTCTTTGCGAAGCCACGTATTTAATCTAGTAAAGTTTTTTTCTGAAATAACAACATCGGGAGAGATTGAGAAGATGTTACTATTCATATCATACATTTCTCGCTTTGTGATATGGAAGCAATTCTCTTTTCCGAAGAAATTGACAAGCCATTCATACTCCTCCTCTATCAAGAATCCTTCTTTATGAATGATTGCTTTTCCTCTACCTAGTGGCTGAAAACAGCAATCTAAGTGGAGTGCATTTTCGTCAGCAACAGTGTTACTTTTTCTAAGGCTGAATGATTTCACCTTTTTATGCGGAAACACCTTTTGAAGATGCTCAACACCCTTCATATTGGTTCTGGCAGTTATATACTTAGAATAATCATCTCCGTAGTAAGTTCCTACGAAAATATAGTCGCCCCAAGGCATTACGTCTCCACCTTCAATATGAGCTTTGTCTGGGAACTCTATAATTTTTGAAGGGTCAATTTGTATTATAACGTGTTCTAAAGCATCTATTTCTTTAGATCGATCGTCAATTATATTTGCAATAATGAATTTATCTTCAATGACAAATGCTATATCTCGAGAGAAAATCTGGTTGTAATCTTCAATTGAATGTGGACGAAACACTTTCACATCATATTTTTTAAATACTTCAGCCACAGCGTCCATTTCCTTCACCATATCCTCATCTTTAGGATAGGTACCTGCTTTAATGTGTTCCGCAGACTTTGGATCGTATGCGTCCTCAAGTTTTGGAACTGGACCATTACTATCTGCATTTCCTAACACAACCACCCTTAGGCGGGAAATCTCATCATTGATATTTAACTTAATCATAGAAACAAATATAAAAAAGCACTTCGATTAAAAAGTGCTTTTGAGTATGTTTAAAAAAGATATAATTAACGATCCTCTACAGGAACAAATTCACGTTTATTAGCGCCAGTATAAATCTGACGTGGGCGACCAATTGGCTCCTTATTTAAACGCATTTCTCTCCATTGTGCAATCCAACCAGGTAAACGTCCTAAAGCAAACATTGCAGTGAACATTTCAACTGGAATTCCTAATGCACGGTAAATAATACCTGAGTAGAAATCTACGTTTGGATACAGTTTTCTATCAACAAAGTACTTATCTTCTAAAGCTTCTTTCTCTAATTGTTTTGCAATATCAAGAATATCGTCTTCGATTCCTAAGTTCTCTAATACGTCGTCTGCTGCTTTTTTAATGATTTTTGCACGAGGATCAAAGTTTTTATACACTCTATGTCCAAAGCCCATTAAACGGAAAGGATCATTTTTATCCTTTGCTTTAGCCATGAATTTCTTTGTATCTCCTCCATCAGCTTTAATAGCTTCAAGCATTTCTATTACAGCTTGGTTTGCACCTCCGTGAAGAGGCCCCCAAAGTGCTGCAATACCAGCAGAAATTGAAATAAAAAGGCCAGCGTGTGATGAACCTACAATTCTAACCGTAGAAGTTGAACAGTTTTGTTCGTGATCGGCGTGTAGAATCAATAATTTATCTAAAGCTGCTAAAACTGTTTCGTTTGTAGTGTATTCACCATTTGGTTTTTTGAACATCATTTTTATGAAGTTGTCCACATAACCTAATGAATCTCCACCGTAATCCAACGGTAGGCCCATACGTTTTCTGTATGTCCAAGCTGTCAACACTGGAAATTTTCCAAGTATTTTCACGATAGCTCTATACATATCCTCTTCGCTATCTACATTGACAGAAGATGGATTAAAAGCAACCAAAGCAGAGGTCAAAGAAGACAGAACTCCCATTGGGTGAGCTGCTTTTGGAAAACCATCCAAAATTTTCTTTACATCCTCATCTACATGAGATTGTGCTTTTATATCTGTATGAAATTTGTCAAGTTGCTTTTGTGTTGGCAATTCTCCAAATATCAAAAGATAGCATACTTCTAAAAAGTGAGCTTTCTCTGCCAATTCTTCAATAGTATATCCTCGATAGCGTAGTACACCTTTTTCTCCATCCAAGAAAGTTATTCCACTTTCACAAGCACCTGTGTTTTTATAACCAGGATCTAGTGTTACAACTCCTCCTGTAGCAGATCGAAGGCTTTTGATGTCTATTCCCAATTCATTTTCAGTGCCTTCCACAATTGGAAGCTCATATTTTTTACCATCTATTTCGAGGGTCGCTATCTTTGTCATATACTTTAAAAAATTATTTTTATTCAGAATTGCTAAATTACAAAATTTAGAGGAGCCTTTTTAACATATTAACTTCTTTTGTAGGTTAAATATTCCTTAAATAAGAAAACTACAAAAAGTTATAAAAACTCACTTATTTCTCCTAAAGTCAATCTAACTTAGAAGTATGCTTAAATTTTAAATGCTTTCCTTTGAGGAAAATATGCTACTTCACCTAGTTGCTCTTCAATACGCAATAATTGGTTATACTTAGCCATTCTATCGCTTCTTGAGGCAGAACCTGTTTTGATTTGCCCACAATTAAGAGCTACAGCTAAATCTGCAATAGTATAATCTTCAGTTTCTCCACTTCTATGAGACATAACAGAGGTATAACCAGCGTTGTGCGCCATGTTTACAGCTGCAATAGTTTCGGTTAGTGTTCCTATTTGATTTACTTTAATAAGAATTGAGTTTGCTATATTTTCTGAAATTCCTCTTGAAAGTCTTTCAACATTTGTTACAAAAAGATCATCACCTACTAACTGTACGCGATCACCTACCTTTTCGGTTAAATACTTCCATCCTTCCCAATCATCTTCATCCATTCCATCTTCAATAGAAATAATTGGATATTTATCACATAGCTCGGCTAAGTAGTTTGCTTGTTCTTCAGAGGTGCGAACTTTTCCTTTCTCACCTTCAAACTTAGAATAGTCATACTTTTTATCTACATAAAACTCTGCTGCTGCACAATCCAAAGCAATCATAATTTCATCACCCATTTTGTAGCCAGCTTTTTTCGTAGCTTCTGCAATGGTATCTAGAGCGTCTTCGGTTCCTTTTAGTGTAGGCGCAAATCCTCCTTCATCTCCAACTGCAGTACTAAGTCCACGGTCGTGAAGTACCGCTTTAAGATTATGGAAAATTTCAGATCCAATTTGCATAGCATGAGCAAAGTTATTTGCTTTAACAGGCATAATCATAAACTCCTGAAAAGCAATAGGAGCATCACTATGAGATCCTCCGTTGATTATGTTCATCATAGGAACTGGAAGTGTTTTTGCACTCACACCACCCACATAGCGATACAAAGGCATCCCTAACTCTTGAGCTGCTGCTTTTGCACACGCTAAAGAAACACCTAAAATAGCATTAGCACCTAGAACCGACTTGTTTTTAGTACCATCCAAATCGATCATAATCTTATCGATCAATTCTTGTTCAAAAACTGAGGTACCTAAAAGTGTTTGAGCTATTTTTTCATTAACATTCTGAACAGCTTTTAGCACTCCTTTTCCCATATATGACTTTCCGCCATCACGAAGTTCTACAGCTTCATGCTCACCAGTAGACGCCCCAGATGGAACTGCTGCTCTACCCATAAAACCATTTTCGGTAGTTACATCAACCTCAATAGTTGGATTTCCTCTCGAATCGAAGATTTGTCTAGCGGTAATGTCTATAATCATGCTCATAATTATGGTTGTTAATTAAGTTATTTGGAATACTTCAATGAATATTGCACAGTATTGCAACAAATCATTAAAATAGGAATTTATTGTGTTTGAAGTTTATGCTTTTCAATACTTTCGATAAATTGATCAAATAGATAAATAGAGTCATTAGGACCAGGACTCGATTCAGGGTGATATTGAACTGAAAAAGCAGGTTTGTTTTTAATTTTAATTCCTGCAATTGTGTGGTCATTTAAATGAACATGTGTGATTTCAATATTTGGATTTGCTTCTGCCTCTTCTTTGTTTATAGCAAAACCATGGTTTTGGGAAGTAATCTCTCCTTTACCTGTAATAAGGTTTTTCACAGGGTGATTAATTCCTCGATGACCATTGTGCATTTTATAGGTTGAAACTCCATTTGCTAACGCTAACAATTGATGACCAAGGCAAATCCCGAAAAGAGGTAATTCTTTATCTAAAATTGTTTTCACAACTTCAATAGCGCTTTTTAAAGGCTCTGGGTCTCCAGGCCCGTTTGAAATAAAATAGCCATCAGGACTGAAAGCTTCCATATCAGAAAAAGTAGAGTTATATGGAAAAACTTTGATGTAGCAATCTCTCTCGGCTAATCGTCTTAGAATATTTTTTTTAATTCCAACATCTAATGCTGAAATTCTGTATTTAGCATTTTCATTACCGTAGTGATAAGGCTCTTGAGTAGAAACCTTTGAAGCTAGCTCCATTCCTTCCATACTTGGAACTGCTGCTAACTGTTTTTTTAGAGCTTCTAAATTTTCAACATCTGTGGCAATAACTGCATTCATTGCTCCATTATCGCGAATATGACTCACTAAAGCGCGCGTGTCTACATCGCTAATAGCTAAAACATTGTTAGTGTCTAAAAAATCCTCTAGAGAACCTTCTGCTCCTGGTCGTGAATAATGATAACTAAAATTGCGAACAACCAAACCCGATATTTTGATTCCTTCAGATTCGATTTCTTTATTACTAATTCCATAATTGCCAACATGTGCCGTAGATGAAACCATAATCTGCCCATGATAAGAAGGATCTGTAAAAATCTCTTCATAACCCGTCATTCCTGTATTAAAGCACACCTCT
>DATGMT010000006.1:0-10346 GCA_035307265.1 Aequorivita sp. | reverse complement strand
AAAACTCTTGCCCAAATAGTTCGTTTTTCTTCATCGCCCTCTATCATTTCCTCCATCCATTTATTGGTTACCGTAACTCCATGAGTTAGTTCTTGAATTGGATTTCCTTCGGTTCCAATTTCCAAGAACTCCATAATATCTGGATGTTCAACTGGAAGGTATGGTGAAAATCTACCACGACGTACCGATCCTTGACTCACCACATCTACCATAGACTCAAACAACTGCATTATATGTACAGCTCCTGAAGCCTGGCCATTATTTTTAACTTCGGCTCCACGATGACGGATTTTCCCAAAATATCCAGAAGTCCCACCTCCGAGCTTAGACATCATTCCCACTTCTGATTGGGTATAGAGAATATTACCCATATCATCGTCAATATGCGAACCAAAGCAACTGATTGGAAGCCCTCTTTCCTTCCCGAAATTTGACCAAACCGGAGATGCCAAAGAGAAGAACCCTTCTGACATATAGCCATAGAATTTATCTGCGTATCCAGGTATTTGCAAGATTTGCTCTGCCCTTTCCGCAATTTCGCGAATTCGTTCTTCTGCAGTAACTCCAGGAGAAAGATATCCTGAAGCTAGAAAATTCCGACTATGCTCTGTAAGCCATTCAAACCCATTGGATTTATTTGGACTATGAAGAGCTTCTTTTCTAGCGTTTAATAATTTATCACTTTCTGAGTTTGTGTTTTGAGTTTGGGAGTCGAGGTTTAATTCTGATGTGTTCATGTTAAAAAAGGTCGTCGCTAGTTATACTTTTTGTTCTTTTACTGTAGTTTATAGAGCGTTTCACAAAGAAATCGCCATGTTTAGTACCGATTATCTCATCATCAAACCACTCAGTTTGAGTCAATAGAGTTTCGTCAATTTCAAATATTTTTTCTATGCCTATGCTTTCAAGGGACTTATTGAAGCGGTTCTTAATAAATTCATTCACTACATCTTTGGGTAGGAAACTTAGCTCGCCTTCTTCAAAAATCCAATCCACTATTCTACTTTCAGCAATAAAGGCCTCTCTACACATTTCTTGAATCATTTTATTGTAGTCCTCATCGAACCAATCTGGATTTTCATCCCTGATTATTTTTATAATATCTATTCCGAAATCGCCATGAATTTGTTCTTCTTTTGAAGTTGCTTCCACCACATTTGAAATTCCTTTCAACATATTTTTATGCTTATTGAAAGCCATAATGATTAAGAATTGTGAAAAGAGGGACACGTGTTCGATAAACAAAGAGAATAGAAGCATGGATTCTGCATATTCCTTATTATCTTCACTTTTAGCATTTTTAAGAGCCGACTCTAAGTAGTGAACCCTCATCATTATTACTGGCTTCTTTTTCAAATCTTTGAATTCCTCATTGAGTCCTAAGATTTCTAAAAGATGTGAATAAGCATCGTGATGGCGCACTTCACTTTCTGCAAAAGTTGCACCCACCGATCCTATTTCTGGCTTGGGCATTCTGTGATATATGTCTCCCCAAAAGCTTTTTACCGCAACTTCAATTTGTGAAATAGCAAGCATTGTATTTTTTATAGCGTTTCGCTCGACATCCGAAAGGCGTGTTTTAAAATCTTGAATGTCGCTAGTGAAGTTAAATTCGGTATGTATCCAATAGGAGTGTCTAATAGCAGGCACATATTCATACAGTGCTGGATACTCATATGGTTTTAAATTAATTCGCTTCTCAAATATATTGAGTTTTCTTTTTTGGTTCTGCTGATTTCGATAAAGTATATATGCTTTTGCAACGTCGAAAAACCCACTTTCCATCAATTTTGTTTCCACAAAATCCTGAACTTCTTCTACAGTTGGAATATAGTTTTGTGTTTCTTGTTTTCTCTCTAAAAGAGCATTGTAAACACTTTCCGAAATACGTTTTGCATCTTCTTGTGCGCCATGATTTACAGCTGTCATCGCCTTTAAAACGGCCTCGCTAATTTTCTGTAAATGAAAGGGTTTAGTAGTAAAATCCCGTTTGATTACGTGAGTAATTTCCATACCAATTCTTGTTTCAAAATGTTTTAAATCAAAGAAGGATAAAGATGACTAATTTATCCTCAAAATTTGAGCATGGTCCTGTTTTGTTATCCAAACTTTATCAACAACGAACGAAGTTATATGGGTAAAGGCGTAGAATGATTTTTGAGATAAATGAAATGACTTTTATTGATAAGGAATTGAAATATCGGATGGATTGGAACCCTTAGAAAATTTACTCTGGGTAAATCACCATCTTATTGTTCTTTGTAAAATGTCTTTCAAGTTTAGAAGGGATTTTATCTAAGTGGCCTACGTGGGAAATATATCCTCTTCGTGCTGAGACCATAATTATAAGATCAGATACGGTAATTTGTCTTGAAAGAATGAGGAAGTCTTCCCATTCTTTAAAAGGATAAAAACTGAAGGTGAGGTTTATTTTGTTTGTTTTCGCAAACGATCTTATTGCCTTTTGTGTTTCTTCCGTACAATTTAGATTAATTGGAATGGATAGCTCTACTGATAATTTTGCAACTTTACTCACCCAAAGAGCAAAGCCATCTTCAAATTCGGCATTGGGAGGAACGATTAGGAATAATTGTTTATGATTTACTAAAGGGATTTGAAAATCGCAAATGAAAAGTGTCTTGTTTGTATTTTGGAGGATGCTTTCCATTTTGTCACCTATCAATTTCTCCAGAAACCCAGTTTTTTGTGGCCATCCCAACAAAATAATATCAGCCATGATTTCTTTTGACGTACGGGAAATCCCACTTGCTGGATTGTGATCAATAGTGGCCATAACATTTGCTTGCGTATCTGCAGCTGTTGTTTCCATTATAAATTTCTCCAGTCCTTGTTTCGCTTTGATAATTGTTTTTCCTGCCTCATCTGTATTGGGAACAACGGTGAGAATGGCCAACGGGTTGAGCGATTTTTTCTCCTTGATCAAAACCGCAAAATCCAAAACCTTATCAATATTTACCAAGTTAGCGATGGGTATAAGGATTTGCTCACTGTTAAGTCTAGAGTTTAACCCTAAATCCTCATCACCATCAGAATCTCGCACAATCATTTTCACAGCGCTCTCTGTTGCAAATGATGCTACCACACAGGTAATTAAAATCAATATAACCGTCCCGTTAAGAATATTATCGTCTAGGATTCCCGCTTTGTAACCAACTAAAATCACAGCTAGAGTAGCAGCAGCATGTGCACTACTCAAGCCAAATATCAGCTTTCGCTCACCTTTGGTAAATCCAAAAATCATTTGTGTGAGAAAAGCGGCGGCCCATTTTCCAAAAATGGCCACAACAGTCAATGCTCCCGCTATAATAAGCGCCATTGGACCACTCATAATAACACTGAGATCCACTATCATTCCTACGCTGATAAGAAAAAATGGGATAAACAATGAATTCCCAATAAATTCTATTCTGTTCATCAAAGCAGAGGAATTAGGAATAAGCTTGTTTAGGGCCAATCCCGCTACGAAAGCTCCGATAATAGATTCCAAACCTGCAATCTCGGCCAAAAACGCCGAAAAGAAAACCACAGATAGCACGAAAATATAATGCGAATGCCTCTCACTTTCTAGTTTCCTGAAAAACCACTTAGCGATTCTAGGAATAACCAAAAACATAAAAGCTGAAAACAGAACCAATGAAATTCCCAATCGGATCCAAAACTCTTGTGTCAATCCTCCTTGTTGAGACCCTAAAATAACAGCTAACAAAATAAGTACTGCTGTATCCGTGAGAATAGTTCCACCCACAGTGATAGCTACAGCTCGATTCTTTGAAACTCCAAGCCTACTCACAATTGGATAAGTAACCAATGTATGCGTGGCAAACATACTTGCCGTGAGAAGACTTGCATTAAAGTCAAAGCCCAATAGGTAATGACAAACGGGGAACCCTACTCCTAATGGAATTGTGAAGGTGAGAAAGCCAAATAATATACTCTTGTTCCGAGTAGCCTTAAACTCGTTTAGATCTAATTCAAGCCCAGCAATAAACATGATATAAAGAAGACCAATAGTAGAAAAAACATCGACAAAAAGACTTTTCTCCAGGATATTCAATCCAGCTGGCCCAATGATAATTCCCGAAACTATCAACCCGATAATTCCCGGAATCCGAATGCGTTGCAAAAGAATTGGCGCCAAAAGAATAATCGCCAAAATCAATGAGAAAATCAGCACCGGATTTTGAAGCGGCAGCTGAAATTGTTCTACGAGTTGATTTATAATTACGTCCATAAGCGGCTAGGGAATATAAGCTAAGTTAGATTGCGCACCAAAAATAATACTTTTATTTTTAATAGCTAGTTGAGAAGGTTCGTATAAACCGTAGATTAAGTCAAATTAGGAAACGAAGCAATATTGAGGGAACGAACGATCACAATATCTCATTTGACTCTGAGTAGTCAACCTCCTAGGTAAATTTATATAACTCAAAAAAACGCGATCACCTTCGCCCCTAATGTCCAATAACTGAAATCATTATATTCTGTAACCGCAAATGGAGTAGACTCTTCTATATCTTCATATACTATAGCAGTATATAAAAAATCAGGGTTTGAATAACTGAAATCAAAATACCCACTAAGTCCAATTTGATTTGTTAGCATTCGAGTTACTGATACACCTGTAGTGGTTCTAAATGCATTTTTGGGCCTATACTTTAGCAGGGGTATTTCGTTGTCCACCACATTGTCATCCTCATCCACATCTCTTAATGCCAATGACACTTTCCCTGAAGCACCTATGGATACACCAGCAAGTAGTTTAGACTGCAGCAGCCATTTTCTATTAAAGAAATACGTATAACTAGGCCCGACCATAAAATTCATTACCCCCATAGACTGTGTAACGATGAACGAAGTATTATCACCAAGTGAAGGATCGTATTTGAAGAGGTCTTCAGTAGAAATCGGGAAACTAGCTACAGAAAACTCTGCTCCAACCCCCCAGTTGTGAGAGAAATAATATGCTCCTTCCAGCCCAAGTTCAATTCCTGCTTTCGACCCAATTCCAAGTTCAAAATTTTCAACAAGATTACTAGTTGCATGTGCAGACCCCACTTTCAAACTAAGAAAAGATGGTTTTGCAAAGCGATCTCCAAAATGAGGGCTGTGATCATGATCTCCGACATTCTTATAAAACTTATCAACTATAAAATAGCCTAGTTCGGTTGAAAGAATACCTATACCCATTCCGGCTAGAACATCTGAAACCCAGTGCCTATTGTTAAGCTCTCTTCCTACAGCAGTGAAAGTACTTGTAGAATATCCAGCAATACTATAGGTGGGGTTTATAAACCCATACTCTTTATGTAAAAATGTGGCATTCATAAATGCATTTGAGGTATGACCTGAAGGAAAGGAGTTATTACTACTATTATCTGGACGCTCCACTTTTGTTGTATATTTAATTCCATTGACCAACAGTGCCATTATAGCAGCACTTGTTGCATATGAAATAGTAGCTCTACCTATATTATTACGTCCTTTAACACCTGACAATTTCAAAGCATATACTGCTAGAGCAGGAGCGTATTGTAAATGATCATCATATCCATTTTTAAATGAAGGAAGATATCTATTCCTTAATTCTCTCACTTCTTTTCTACTTCCCCAAGAAGCAGCACTTGCTGTAAAAAATACTAAAGGAGGAAGCCCAATTCTAAAAGCTTCTGATTCAAAAAACGATTTTTTATTTGAAGCTGGAAAATCGATAGTGTCCAAGTTTTTAAGTTGCATAAAACTCTCTACATCTTGAAATTCGGAAAATTTTTTGTTTGAAGTTACCAGAGAAGGTCTTTGTGAAGCGAATAAATCAACATCGTCATCTATTGCGTAAGACTTTTCAAACTGACCAAAAGCGAAATTGCTCAAAAGAATCACAATTGTAAAAAACGAACTTTTCACTGGTTTATCCATGTTTCGCTTAAAATTATATTAAGAAAACAAACTTAATGCAAAAAATTTGGCATACAATTAAATTGTTAGGATATATTTAATTAAGATTTAGGTTTAGACGTGTTTTTCTTTAAATTATTAACTTAGAACACCTACAAACTTTCAGATTTTATAATTATATTTTTTCAAAAAACAGTGTTGCGCATCAGGATTATATATTTGTATATTTCTTATTTGTCAATCAGAACAAGTTTAGTCCATTATCCCTAATGTAGTTTACCCCAAATAGCCAAAAAATGAAGTTAAATTCTAAAATTCCAGAAGGCAAACTAGAAGATAAATGGAAGATTTATCAAGCTAATTCTAGTTTAATAAGTCCAGCGAACAAGAACAAGCTCAATATTATTGTTGTTGGTTCTGGTCTAGCAGGTGCTGGAGCAGCAGCAACGTTAGCTGAAATGGGCTACAACATACAGTGTTTTTGCTATCAAGATTCTGCCCGTCGAGCTCATTCTGTAGCCGCACAAGGCGGAATCAATGCTGCAAAAAATTATCAACACGATGGAGATAGTGTTTGGCGTATGTTTTACGATGCAATTAAAGGCGGTGATTTTCGATCTCGTGAGGCCAATACCTATCGACTAGCAGAGCTTTCGGCTCCTTTAATTGATCACTTCGTACAGCAAGGCGTTCCTTTTGCACGGGAATATGGTGGAGTTCTTGCAAATCGGAGTTTTGGAGGAGTTCAGGTACAACGCACATTTTATGCAAGAGGTCAAACTGGGCAACAGTTATTAATGGCCGCTTACTCCCAACTATTCAAAATGGTTAGAGCCAAAAAAGTTGAAATGCTCACTAGACATGAAGTGCTTGATGTTGTTGTAATTAATGGAAAAGCAAAAGGTGTGATTGCAAGAGACCTATCCACAGGGAAAATAAAACGCTTTGCAACCGATGCAGTGGTTTTAGCTACAGGTGGATATTCACGGGTATTTAGGTTATCTACATTGGCAATTGGGTGTAACGGAAGTGCTATTTGGAAAGCTCATAAAAGGGGTGCTTATTTTGCAGCACCTAGTTTCACACAGATACACCCATCAGCTCTTCCACAAACAAGTGAAGCACAATCAAAACTTACATTGATGTCTGAATCATTACGGAATGACGGACGCATATGGGTACCTAAGAAAAAGGAAGATAACAGAAAAGCTTTTGACATCCCTGAAGAAGAACGTGATTATTATTTAGAGAGAAGATACCCTAGTTTTGGAAATCTTGCACCAAGAGATATAGCTTCACGTGCAGCAAAAGAAAGAATAGACGCCGGTTTTGGAGTAGGACAATTAAAAAATGCAGTATATCTAGACTTTAAACACGCCATCAAACATCTTGGCAAAAAGGTTATTGAAGATAAATATGGGAATTTATTTAGAATGTATAAAAAAATAACCGGAATAGACGCCTATAAACAGCCCATGATGATTTCTCCAGCAGCACATTTTTCAATGGGTGGACTTTGGGTTGACTATGAACTTATGACTACAATTCCTGGATTGTATGCTATAGGCGAGTGTAATTATGCAGACCACGGAGCAAACCGACTAGGAGCTAACTCATTACTTCAAGCCAGTATTGACGGCTACTTTATCCTACCCAACACAATTAACAACTATCTAGCAACCGAATTAAAAGAAAAGCGCCCCACAATTGAACATCCCGAATTCTCAAAAGTAGAGAGTGAAACAAAAAACATAATAAAGAGAATACTAAACGTGAATGGAAGCCGGACTGTTGATGATTTTCATCGTGAATTAGGCAAAATAATGTGGCAAGAATGTGCTATGAGCAGAAACAAACAAGGTCTAGAAAAAGCTATAATACAAATTAAATCTATCCATAAAGAGTTTTGGAACGATGTTAAAGTTACAGGAAATGAAAATGAAATGAATACGGAATTAGAAAAAGCATTACGCCTTGCCGATTTTATTGAACTTGCTGGGCTAATGTGCACCGATGCTTTACAGCGCGAGGAATCTTGTGGAGCACATTTTAGAGAGGAGTTTCAAACAGAAGAAGGAGAAGCTTTGCGCAATGACGAAGAGTTTGCCTATGTCTCCACATGGGAATACAATGATGAAAACTTCATTTTACACAAAGAAAATTTGAAATTTGAATACGTAACACCTTCCATAAGAAGCTATAAATAGCAACATGATGAAAGTAACTTTTAAAATATGGAGACAAGAAAATACAGAAGCCATCGGAGCTCTCAAGACTTATGAAATAGACGGACTTTCAGAAGATATGTCGTTTCTAGAAGCATTGGATTACCTAAACGAAACTTTAGTTTTAAAAAACGAAAAAGTAATTGCTTTTGAACACGATTGTAGAGAAGGTATTTGCGGTCAGTGTGGAGTATTTATCAATGGTCGTGCCCATGGTCCACATGATAATACAACCACCTGCCAACTACACATGCGAAGCTTTAAAAACAACGATACTATTATAGTTGAACCTTGGAGGGCTAGTGCATTTCCAATTATTAAGGATTTGGTAGTGGATCGATCTTCTTTTGATAGGATAATTGAGCAAGGAGGATTTATCACGGCAAAGACAGGTACTGCTCCAGAAGCAAACGCTATCCCTATTTCTAAAGAAATCTCCGATAATGCTATGGATTCTGCAGCTTGTATAGGTTGTGGCGCTTGTGTAGCTTCTTGTAAAAATGCTTCTGCTGCTTTGTTTACTTCAGCTAAAATAAACCATCTAAGCGGTTTACCTCAAGGACGTCAGGAAGCACATAGACGATTACTAGACATGACCATGCAAATGGAATTAGAAGATTTCGGAAATTGCTCGTTCACTGGAGCCTGTGAAGTTGAATGTCCTGCTGAAATATCAATAAGCAATATAGTCGAAATGAATTCTAGATTCCTTAAAGCAAGATTCTTTGGCTAAATGATTATTAAAAGTCTTCTATCGAGTGCTTCTTGCTTTATTTTCAGGGAGTTGTAAAACTATAATACAGCTTGCTCTTCAGCCTCCTTTTTAGGAAAAGCCTTTTTATTGAAAAGCAATAAAATAGCAACTCCTACACTAATGGCTGAGTCTGCAACGTTGAAAACGGGGTCGAAAAAGGTGAAATACTCACCACCCCAAAACGGAATCCAAGTAGGTAATGCGCCTTTATACAGCGGGAAGTATAGCATATCGACTACTTTTCCGTGGAAGATTGTTCCGTAACCTCCTCCTTCTGGAAAAAGAGTTGCTAATTGTTGGTGGCTGTCATTAAAAATCACTCCATAAAAAACCGAGTCGATAATATTTCCGAGTGCTCCAGCGAAGATGAACGAGATACAAAGGATTAAAACTTTTGGTGCATTTTGGCGGATAGAATCCCAAAGCCAATATCCAATTCCTCCAATTGCTACAATTCTGAATAGGGTAAGAATAAGCTTTCCATAGGTTCCGGGAATCTTAGCTCCCCAAGCCATTCCTTCATTTTCGACAAAGAGAATTCGGAACCAGTCAAAAACATGAACTTCTTCACCTAGAACAAAATTCGTTTTGATATAAACCTTAGAAATTTGATCTATTAATAAGATCACTATAATAATGGCAGTTGCTTTTTTTAAGCTCATATCTATTTTCTCGTAAACACAGAGATAATTTAAATTCGGTTCATTTTCAGCAAAGAACTACACAAGGGTTATTGTTCTTTTTCAAAAAAAACTTAAACCATCTCCTTTTGAAATTCGGGCAAAAATAGGAATATTATTTGGTTCAGAAGGTGCAAACATTTCCTTTAGTGAAGTCTGCTATTAAAGCAGAAAACAATTGTAAGTCAAAGAGGTATTCTCATCCCAACTAATATCAATAAAAAAGCTCCGCAAATACGGAGCTTTAGAGTTGCTACAGCTATCTTGAACTGTTACTGCATGTTTTTCGCCTCTATACTTAGCGTGGCATGTGGAACAAGTTTTAAGCGTTCTTTATTAATCAATTTACCTGTTACTCGACAAACACCGTAGGTTTTGTTTTCAATTCGAATCAATGCATTTTTAAGATCACGAATAAACTTCTCTTGTCTAATAGCAAGTTGTGAGTTAGCTTCTTTGCTCATTACTTCACTTCCTTCATCAAAAGCTTTGAATGTAGGCGAAGTATCGTCAGTTCCGTTATTACTATCGTTTTTATATGCGCTTGTAATAAGATCTAATTGTTCTTGAGCCTTTTCTATCTTTTCATTTATCAGCGCTCTGAACTCCTCGAGTTCGGCGTCTGAGTACTTCGTTTTACCTGTCTCTGTCATAATCTAATGTTTTATAATACTAATATATGTTTCAATATCGTCGAAAGCAATTTCTAAGCCATTTTCTACTTCAGTTTGAAATTCTAATTTCTCTGATAATGTTTCTTCTTTAATATATTTC
>DATGMT010000005.1:0-9978 GCA_035307265.1 Aequorivita sp. | reverse complement strand
CATCCTTGCCGAAAAGGCTCTTGCCGGACATGAATTGCTCCAGTGCCTTTTTCTCTAATTCTTGTTGTTCTTGTGTAGTCATAATATCTGATTAAAATTAAACTAAAATTTTTAATCAGACAGAGTTCAGTTTACACTCTCCCTTTTAGGTCTATTTATAGATTAGAAAAACAGATAATCCTGTTGTATAAGTTCTTTTTTACTTACCCTTTAAAACGTATGATTTAGAATTGAACTTTCCGTTAAATTATTTCCACACGTCGTACATCTTCTTTATATTTGTTAAAATTCCCCGCAAATTGTAATCCCAATTGATGAAAGATTCATTTATTTCATTGGGCTCACTTAACGAGTTTATCCAAAATTTTGTGTTTTTGAAAAATAATTTCAAAATTCATAGGTTTGAAAATAATGATTTATAATCTACCTGGAAAACAAATGTACAATTGGTTGTAAATTTGCGCCCAATTAAATCGGGTTTTTCTCCATTTCTTTCTAATGTTTTGGGCGGCCAAATAAATTGATTTTAAAGCCGCATTATCATTAGGAAACACTTTTTTGTTTTTAGTGTATTTACGCAAGCTGGCATTGAAACTTTCGATGATATTGGTTGTATAAATGAGTTTTCGCACCTCTTTTGGATAGTTCAAAAAGGCGGTGAGATTATCCCAGTTTTTCTCCCAAGATTGGACTGCAGAATGATATTTACTGCCCCAATTCTCTTTAAATGTTCCTAATGCTTCCAATGCAAACTGCTCGTTATCTGCCTTGTAAATGCTCTTGATGTCAGCCATAACTTTTCTGCGATCCTTATAGCTAACGTACTTCATTGAATTTCTAATTTGATGGACTATACAGATCTGACGGATACTATTGGGATAAATAGCCTCTATAGCTTTGTCCAATCCAGGAAGATTGTCAGAACATAAAAAGAAAATATCTTTGACCCCACGGGTTCTGAGATCCTCTAAGATGGCCATCCAGGAAGATGCGGTCTCAGTTTCAACAATAACCATACTCAGGATATCTTGTTGACCTTCAGTATTGACTCCCAATACAATCATACAAGCTTTGGAAATGACTTTGTTGTCTTGTCTTATTTTGTAATGGATGGCATCTATCCAGATGATAGGATATACGTCTTCTAAAGGTCTGTTCTGCCAAGCTTGAATATCTTCCAATAATTGATTGGTTATAACAGAAACTTGTGAAGTAGAGTATTCTACACCATAAGTGCTTTCAATAAAATCAATTATATCACTGTTGCTCATTCCCTTAGCATACAATAATTGGATGCAGTCTTCCAATTCCTGACTAATGGATTGATGCTTAGGAACGATTACCGGATTAAAAGAACCTTCCCTATCGCGAGGGATTTTAATACGTTGTTCTCCTTGTTGCGTTTTTATAGTCTTCTCAGAGAAGCCATTTCTTTGATTCGCTTGTGTTTTGGAACTTCCCTTCTCATATCCCAAATGAGTGGTCATTTCTGCCTTTAAAAGCGATTCTATCCCTCTTTTTAAAAGTTGATCTCTAACAATATAAAAATCTTCTTTGTTGCTGATTTTGCCGATTAAGGCCTCTAATTGTTTTTCTAATTCTGGATTCATAAGATTAAAATTTTAAAAATAAATTTTTCCTATGAATTTCAAAATCATTTTTCGACTAACGTAGAAGTCAAAACACAAAATATTTTATAGTCCCCTTTTAAGTCGTCACCCGTCTACTCGATTATGCACTGGGTTTCCTGCGTTGTGCTTGGTTTTCAGAGTAATTTCCTTTCTTTTAGTTCTATACGAGAAAGCTCTTCCCATCTTATTGTATTAGTTTTTTGCATCGGGGAAACAGGATGTGTTTGCGGAAATTGTCTGATTACTAATCATTTACTCTTAGCCTTCTGTTTTGTCAAAAATTAAAGTGGAACCATAATATCCAATAATGACTAATTGATCTGGAGAAATGGAAACTATTTCATAATTATTTTCAAAATTTGAATCGGTAAGATCTACCTTTATGAATTGATCGCTAATTAAAATGAATGTACCATATAGCATATCTTGAAGATAACAATCCGTTCCATCTGAGCTTTTCTGGTATAATGCCTTGGTGAACTTGTTGTCATCGTAGAAATGATAAAATGTTCTTTTTTCACAAGGATTAACCTCTTCGCCGGCATCTTTTTCTAAATACCATTTGCCGGACATCAACATTTGCTCCACGGTTTGTGTACCGCCGTTATCATCATCACTACTGCAAGCAAGAGTAAGGCTTACCAATACGATTGTAAAAATTACTTGTTTTAGGGTTTTCATATTTTTTTGGGTTTTATAGGGGGTTAATGTATAATGTTTTTATGGGCAGTCTCGTAAAATAAATTATCTCAATTTTTTAAAGCAGTTTTACATTTTTTGCATATCTTCCACTGCCAGTTCCAAAAGCTTTTGCCTTTTGAGATGTCATAGTCCATATAGTTTTCTTGGGATTGGAATTATCTTTCATTTAACATATTGCTTATGAGTCAAACTCTATTATTTTGACTTTATCTATCGAGCATTCACTGCAATTTATCGAATAAAAGAACCAGACTTCAGAATGAAAAACACCACTACGACCTACGAAAGTATATACAACTTCAAAATAATAAGGTTCATTATTTTGAAACCATTGACTGTCTTTATCAAAAGCGGAGCTCGTAAGATAAGAACCACTTATGGCTGAAAAATAGTTTTCATTGTATAACTCATTTGTTTCTTGAACTTTAATCCTTATAGTTCCCCGATAATCAAAAAACAATTGAAAGGATTCAGGAGAGAAATCTTCGTACCAAAACAAGTCTTCGACCTCAATATTTTTACCCAATGTGGGTTTTTTATCTTTAATAATATACTCATAATCAACGATTCCAATTACCTCACCAGAAGTGTTATAATGATACTCTATTCCGTTTTTAATACCATTACTAAAGACTGATTCTCGTGTTAATTTTTCATTTTCATAAGCTCGATCGATCCCATCTTTAATTCCTTTTTTATAATTTGAAACATAATACCTATTACTAATATAATCACTGATATAATTATGTTGTAGCCCATCTTTCAGTCCATTTTGATAAAAGTATTGCGATTCAAGAAAATCATTTTTAAAAATTAGATAAATTCCTTCTGGTTTACCATTTTTAAAATAAGAAAAGAATTTATAATTGTCACCTCTTAGATTTCCTTTAAAATATCCGTTTAGTTTTTTACCAGATAATTGGTTGTATACCACCTCATTTCTTGCATCATCTTTTTTGTATCTTACCTCATAATTATCTTCCAAATCAACTATATCAATATTTCTTTTTAATGCTTCACAAGAGGATAATGTGTACAACATAAAAGTTGAAATAAATATCAAGAAATATTTTTTACTTAAATTCATATCCCTACTTGTTAAGTTTAATTTCTTCAAGCAGTTTGACATTTTTCTGCATTTCCGCCCATTGCCAATACCAAAAGCTTTTGCGTTTTGGAATGTCGTAGTCCATATAGTTTTCTTGTGTTTGACCTTTTTTTAAGTTTAGTATTCTTTTTAAATCTCCCTTAAATTTTTCATCTAAGGTTTCTTTATCTCTTAAATATTTTTCTTGATAAAAGGGGATACCAAGCTGACTTTCATTAAGGTTATCTTTTTCTTTAAAGAATTCTATTGTTTCGTATTCCACTAATTTATTTAATTCAAAATAAAACCTATATTCGTTATGTTTCTTTAGATTTTTAAGTCTTTCAATAAAATTATCGGCAGATATTTTCTCCCCTCCTTTATTGTTATATTTCTTTATGTTACTTTTTCTTTCATCTTCAATTTCCTTCAAGTCATCCCGATATTCTTTATCTACTTCTTCTTTGTTATAATCAAAAGTGTGTTTCAGTCCAAAGGAGTGTCCCGCCTCGTGGGCAATTAGTTCGTCCCGTTGGGTTTTGTGAGTAAATGCCATGTTAAAAATATGGCAAAATCCTTTCCCGTTGGGGGCAAAACCGGCTATTTCGGCAAGGCTATCAGTGCTTTCTTTGGAGGCATAGATGTCTTCGTATAAAAATACATAAATTTTATATTTGGGATCTAAACTTAGAGAGTTGTTGTCAATGGTGGTAACATCTTGTCCGGACATTATTTTTACTTTTAACTTATCCCTTATCAAATCATAATCTTTGTTATCTTTATACCTACTGTTTTCAACCGCTTTAAATAATTCATATCTATAAGCATCTCGTTCTTCTGTATAGTCAGCAATAGATTTGAGAATCTCAGTGTCCTCAAAAGTTTTAGTATAGGCATAGTCTTGTTTTGAGTACTGTTTAAACTTTTTGATAATGAGATTTATCAGTTGCAAGGCAGTCCTCTTTAGCCTCCGTTTTTCTCTTTCAAACTCCGTATCTTCTTTGTATGCTATATATCTTCTTACATCTACTAGTAATCTTGTAATATAATCACCTTCTTCTTTTACTATAGCTTCACTATAAGCCGTTTTGATAGCTTCGTGAAAAGCTTGGTTGCTACTTGAATTTATAAACGGCTTTCCGTTGCTGTCTATATTTATTTTAGGTAGTTGGTTGCGGTCTACGTTTAAGATTTTGTAGTTTGGGTTTACATCAATTGATATGAGCGACTGGTTAAAACTGTTCTCATTAAAATGTTTCAATAGTGGTTGACGTAGCGGATGGTTTCTATTGTTACTGATAAAACGATTTTCATAACCGAGTTTTATATTCACAATATTCACTTCCGTTTTATAAATACTATTATTGGGTACAACGGTCAGGATTCCTATAATTTTTCCTGAAGAGTCGGTTTCCCTGAAAACCACGAAAACATAATCTGTAAGCGTATCAACACAAGCTATATCAAAAGAAACATCATCTCCAAGAGTAAAAGGGTTTTCATCAGTGTCTTTATAAATAACTCCTTTTTGTTTACCACTAATTCTGACTTTAGGTGTTCCCGTATCATAGTAGAGTATTCCAGAATTATGAGAGTTATCGACTCCAAGATCAAACCTACACCACAAAGTTGCTTTGCTTACCGGAGAGATATTATTGGATACAACTGTTCTACTTTTTGGAGACCAAAGGGATAGGAAAGGTAATTTGTATTTATTGTTATTCCTGTCAATTACAAAGTCAGGAAAATATTTAAGCGATAATTTACCATCTCCATCGGTGCTTTCGTTGTAACGTTGAAAACCAAAACTTCCTGTATAACCTACATCATTAACCCCCAGTTTGCCTTCCATTTGTTCCTTTGACCTGTAAAACTGAGCAACACAATCAAAATTTTTTAAACTTCCTTTATTAAGCCTTTTTACAAAGGCATCATATTTTTCTAAAAATCCGTCATTTTCTCTCTCCGGTTCTATGGTTTCAAAAGAAAATGAGTCAGGTTCAGGAAAATCAAAATCAAAACTTTCTTCATAAAGCATTTCTTCTATACCCAAGGTAAAAAAATAAACCGCATCAAATCGTCATGTCCCAGTTGATTGTCAAAAAATGCTTTGAAATCGGCTATGGTAGTAAGGTAGGTTTTGTTCTCAACATCTTCGGGGTTTGGGGTTTCGATGCCTTGGGAAGCAAGAGACTGCATATAGTCTTTAAACCGTTTACCCAACGTAAAACTAAGCGCGATGCTGTCATCCTGCGCCACTTCGGCAAAGAGGCAAACCTCCAATTTTGCGGCTTGTACAAATTGTTTTCTTCCCGATGCTTTTACGTCTTTGGGATAGGTGTAGGCAATCAGGTTTATCAAGGTGCCGCTGCCGTCTATATCCAAAACTCGGCTTGCAGTTTTTTGCAATCCGGCAAAAAGTTCAGCACCGTCAAACGCCCACAAGGCTTTGTCCCTGTACAAAGGGATTTCCGGCAACAGCGTATCGGCAAAGTCGATGGAGTAATAAATTTCCCAATTGCTGTTAAAAACCTTGTGTTCGCGGTTTTTTTCTACGAGTATGTTGTATTCCTCTTGAGTCATAACCTCTTTCTTTTAATAAAAGTGATTATGGCTCTACTTCATCATCTTTCCCGTGCATCACACTGCTTCCGTAGGCTAGATTATCTTCTTCATTTTCATTATGGCAACAAGGTAGTCCTGTTTCGTCTAAGGGTGCGGCATTGGCTTGTAGAATAGTCAACTCGGTAGGCACACGGGTTTCCCATTCATTTTCTACAACACCTTCGGCAGGTTGTTGTAACTCTTCGGCAACAGAAAGGTAAAAATCATCATCCATATCAACAGCCAGTTGGTTGCCCATCCAAATGCTTCCGGTTTCCATAAAATAGTTGACTAAGTCTTCAAAGCCGGGGCGTACCGGAACTTCCATACGAGCCATACCACTTTGCAAGAAAGCTTGAAAAACGTCATCTGTACCGTTACTTTGTTGGAATAGGTCTTTCCATTGTGTTTTTGCGGCATAATAGTAGGGATAAAAAGTATATGCCATTACTTCCCAATCGAACACCTGTTCAAAGAATTTTACATAAGAGGCGTGTTTTTCAAAATGAGAATTAAGATTAAGTACAGTTTCAGAATTACCAGCGTAGTTATTTCTTGCTGTTAAGATATTCAAAGGTCTCGCCATCATATCAATTGCCAACCGTTTTAACTCTCGTTTTTCTAATGCCCGGTTGAGTAATGGATTAAATTCCATTGTGGTTTCTTCGTCATCAGGCGTTGGAGGGGTATATGTGGAGTAAAGAAAATCATTAAATTCCCTAACCTTGGCTTCATACTCCAACACTCGATTGCGGTAGGCTTCCCATATCGCATCAAAGGTTTCATTTTGCCATTGTTGGTAAGCTTCTTCAGTTCGTTCACAGTACACAACAACATTGACATTGGCTACCCAATTGTTTGCTATAGAAACAGAGACGGGGACTTTATCTTTATAATTGTTTGGACCGTTTAGATTAAAAGAACTTTGTGTTCCTGATAATCTGAATGAGGTACTACCAGCAGTAACTGCAACAAAATGACTTTTGTCAGTTTTAGCCTGAGACTGTACTGAGGCTCTTGCGTTTAAAGACTTATAACCTTCAGGTATTTGAATTTCTTTTTCAATTGCCTTATTTGTTTTCCAACCGTTACCTGCAGATCCATCCCCTTGAGCTTCAGATTTTGTAAAGGTAGTACCGACATATTCATATTCAGGTAGTGGGGCATTTACCTGAGCGCCATAAAGGGCAGCATATTCTTGATAATTACCAGCATTGATTTCTTCAGCTGAAGTAATGCCAAATTCTTGTGGTGGTATAGGTTCTTCGGGAAATATCAATCCTTCCGGGTTTCCTGCTTGTTGTTGACCGCTTTCAAGAATCTGTACAATAGCACTTTTAAAAAATCGAGAGGGTTCCGGAATGCTGAATTCATATACCAACCTTTTTCCATAGTTTATCAATCTGTTGGTATATATTTTATCTACCCAACGGTAAATTCCGGTTACGTGAGTTTCTCCTGCACGATTGTCAAAACCGTGTTTGTTGTTTTCTTCAAATTCACGCAGTATTCTTGAAGTT
This sequence comes from Aequorivita sp., assembly GCA_035307265.1. Lineage (GTDB taxonomy): Bacteria > Bacteroidota > Bacteroidia > Flavobacteriales > Flavobacteriaceae > Aequorivita. The sequence goes on along the minus strand of DATGMT010000005.1, from coordinate 2,434 downwards.
CGCCTTTCACTCACTTTTTGCACCACGCGCTCCAAAGCGCGAGTAGTAACTTCTTGAGCATAAGTTTCTGATGTACTATTGGAATTGGATGTAGAAGTTGAAGATGAGCCATTCATATAACCATTGGCATAAAAACTAACGCCACCCAAACTTCCTTCAACTCCGGCAGAGGCACCGTAATCTTTATGTTTATCTTGATTAATTATTGAAGATATCTCGGTGGATAGCTCATTGCGTTCAGCAGTCGTAGTATCTGAAAGCTTTTCAATTTCTGTTTCCGTGGTGTTTTCGGTAGTTGTTTCTGTACTTAATAGTTGCCTAGTGCTTCTTTCCCTATATTCTTTTGCAAGAATATTTTCTATTCGAGAAACTTCACCAGGGACATAACAACAAACCTCTTGTTCCACTTTTCTAAAATCGACAACACCTACTTTATTAATGCCATAGTGTTCTAATTTTGGTAATAGTTGTGCTGCCAACTTGCTACTTTGTAGTCTTCCAATTGCTCGTTTACCACCAATTTCCATTTGCTTTGTATCTATAGTAAGAATGTCTTCGTTATCTAAAGTTATGGAACCTGAGATTTGTAAATTTTTGCCTGCATCTTGGGGATTAAGTTCTTCGGGATAAGAACTTAGTAAAATGGAATTGTCTGTTCGTTCAACAACCTTTAACTCAAATCCTTCTGCTGTTCCTTCATCATCAAAACGAACAGTAAGGTCGTTGTTTTCAACATCAACCTCAGTATCGGGGTAGCTAATCAATAGGTTTAGATAGAATTTAGAAGCATCACTATGACTATATTGAGCATCGGCTATAAAAGAAGTTAACGGTGCTACGGGTTCTTCTACCTGTATAATATTTCGCTTATAAAAAACCGTTTTTGTTTGCTTTTTTTTGTTTTCTATAATTACTCGGTTATCTTTAGATTGCCTTTTCTCTAAATAACCCTTTAAACTATTCTCATTATCAGCACCTTCATCTTTAGCTTTTTGAACAATATTTAATGATTTTGGACTTAGTCTTTCTTCCAAATAGCCCTCATCAAATATATTTTTGGGAGTAAAACTAAATTCTGGTAGTTCTAGACCTTCATAGGTCACATCTCCTGTTTCGGGGTCTATAATTTCTGTTGCTTTTTCATAAGCAGCCTGTACTGCTTCTAAATATTCCTCATATACTGTGTTGAAATCTTCTCGATTTTCATTTTCCAAATTTTTTACAGCCTCATCAACTTCTTTAAGTCCATTAGTATAATCTTCCAATTCAATTTTAGCTTCAAAGACATCCAGTTGTTTTTTTAATCTTGTAAAGTCCTTTTCTCTTGGTTTTTGTGAAATGGCGGTTAATGTAGGGGCATTGTTCGGAACATTTTTTGGGATTACCACATAAGCTTTTGCAAGTCTTCTTAAATCTTTGTCATTTTTAATTAATTCTCCACTACTTTCAATATCGTTTTTTCTTAAGAAATTATCAGCTACAAGCATTTGAAGTATAGCATCTCTTATTGCACTTGACTTTTCCGTTACGGTTTGATATAAAAGGTTGTCCCATAAAGTTAGCTGATGAGCTTGTGTCAATGGTTCTATACCTTCTGATTTTTCAGCAACTTCTGCTCTTAAAAGGATATTTTTATTCTTCATCAATCACAACGAAAAATCATACAAACGCGGGTTTAATTCTCTAATAGAGGATAATTTTGTGAAATAATTGCTAAATGACGCTGCTTTACTCTCCAAATAAGCTTTTCGAACTGCTTTATCATCTTCAAGTTCTCCAAACTCATCTAAGAAATGGCTTGAACTCACTTCTTCAGTAGGAAAATAAACAAATCCTCTTTCTTTTTCTTCTTCTGTTAGTAATTGAGGGCTTCTTACGGTTACAAAACGGAACAAGTCCGTTACAATAGGTTCTTTTGCCATAATATGTAGATTTAGAGGTTTCTATTTAAATTATTTCAGCTAATAAAGATAGTGATTTTTTTGTTTTTAGTTATTTTATTGATATTCAGAGAGTAGGCGGGCAGGCTCTTCTTGCTTTTCAGCGGTGGCTTTTGCGTTGGGAAAAGCAAGATGTGCCTGCCAAGCGCTGGCTTTTTCAACCTTGTGCATAACGGTTAGTATATGAAAAGTAGGGCTGAAAATAAGCAATTACCTTTCGGATTAACCACAAGCCAAATCTTTTGCATTTTGTTTTATATTTCTATCTAAAAGCCAATCAAAAGATTTGGCGACCTCGCAAATGTGCCTGAAACATTGAGTTTAGCACTTACTTGCCCTATTTTTTTTATACTTTTGTGTGTGCCCAGCATGGGCATCTTTTACTTTACCGAAAGGTAAATAATTAATCTAGAGGGTGCAAGTCCCTTATGGGCAGGGGTAACTCCTTGAACCATTAGTAAGCTGCAAGCTCGTTTATCGTGAGATATAGAGTG
>DATGMT010000004.1:0-35708 GCA_035307265.1 Aequorivita sp. | reverse complement strand
TATTTTGTCACTTCAGAAGAGCCTGAAAAAGTTCAAAGGTTTTTAGATAAACGAAATTATACACTTCCAACCTTTCTTCAAACATATGAAGCTCCAAAACAAATGCAATCGAGAGTGCTCCCAACAACTTATGTGCTTTCTAAAGATGGAGAAATTGTTATCAATGAAACAGGAACTGCAAACTGGAATAGCAGTAAAATGAGAGACCTTTTAGATAGACTTCTTGAAAAGTAAAACCTTCTTTTTAAAAAGAATTTATATCTCTTCTAAAGATTTATCTTTGCCGTATTTCTCTCTAAATTTTTCCATCAAAACATAAATGGTTAAAAGCATAGTCAATGCATAAACACTGTCTTCTATAGGAACTGTGCTTACTCTAATTCCAAGGTTTTCTGCATCGTTATACCAAACTACTTGTTCTTGAATCCAGCTTCCTGTAAGGTAGCCGTTCACTATAAAAAACGGAATCAAAAGAATTGCAAATACAGGTAGAAACACTTTTAGTGCTTCGGGTTTATAATTGTAAACTAATGCCATTAACACGATAGCATAGGCAAAGTTTATCAATGTATACCAACGATCGTAATTGTATAAAACCACTACGATGAATATAAACTGCAATGTGAAATAAACGATAGACATTGCTTTTTCTGATAGCATAAACTTAGGCAGTATATTTTTAAAAGAATAGACCGTAAATAAACACGCATAGGGGATACATAAGAAAAAAAGCCACTCTTCTATAGGTAGGATTCCCAACTTTATTCCTGAGATATATTTTTCATTAAAACCCCAAAATCCATGATGAGTAAAGATTATATCCCAACTAACAAAAAACGCCATCATGATAAATGTAGCGGGGAAAAAATATTTCCAAAGCTTGTAAAATTTCAACTTTGGGTGAAAACTGAATAAAAATGGAATACTGAGTGATCCAAAATTTAAAATGAAATATAAGTTTTCCATTGTTTATTTCTTGAAGTACTTTAATGGTGGAAGCAACATACCGAAACATTCGCCTTTTTCTTTTCCAATATTTTTATGATGAATTTTGTGTGCACGTCGAATTCCTCGTGCGTACCAATTATTTGTGTTTCGGAACATTTTGAGTCTTTGGTGGATGAAAATGTCATGAACAAAAAAATAAGTCAAACCATAGGCGAAAATCCCTAACCCTATAGGTAAACCTACCCAAACATCATAGTAACTCCAGCTTATAAAACACCCGATACTGATCATTGCATAAAACAAGAAAAAGTAATCATTCCGTTCCCACCAACTCTTGTGGTCTTTGTGATGATGGTCTTTATGAAGTTTCCATAATATTCCGTGCATGATGTATTTATGAGTAAACCAAGCCATAAACTCCATGAAGCAGAACGTTGCAAGAAAAATCAGTATCCAAATTAAAATATTCATTTATTATATGATTTTACGATTCCCGAATTTAGATTGATGTAACTAAAAGTCTGTCATTCAGTATCTTTCTTATTTTACTAAGTTTAATTGATATTTCAAATAGCTCCGTGTCAACAGTCCAAATTTTTCCAGATTGGGGACTCTAATTCTAGAGTTTTTAATTTTTGCAGCGGGTGTGCGCTCCAATTTGCTTAAAAGACGTCTGTAATATCGATATGCAACAAACACCCCTAATCTAGCATCATGTGGTAGGAGAAGGATTCCTTCGTATGCCTTAGAGAAATTAGCTTCAATTTCATCAATAATTTTTTCCTTCGAAATTTCATCTAAAGCATCCAGATTTACATTTGGAAAATATGTTCTACTTAGATTGTCGTGATCCTCTTTTAAATCTCTTAAAAAATTTACCTTTTGAAAAGCTGACCCCAAATTCATAGCCGATTCCTTGAGCTCATTAAACTTATTGTGATTGCCTTTAACAAAAACTTGGAGGCACATTAATCCCACTACATCAGCAGAACCATAAATGTAGTCATTGAACTCTACCTGGGTAGTATAGATACTTTTGGTTAAGTCTTGACGCATACTAGCCATGAAGGTATGAATCAAACTGTGGTCTATATTGTATTTATGAACGGTGTGTTGAAATGAATTTAAAATAGGGTTTAGGCTAATTCCCTCAGTTAAAGCTCTGTCTAATTCTTCTTCAAACCGGTCGAATAGTTTTTTCTTGTCGTAGTCGTGAAATGAATCTACTATCTCGTCTGCAAATCTTACGAACCCATAAATGTTGTGAATGTCTTGACGTATAGAAGGCCCCAACATTCGTGTGGCTATAGAAAAGGAAGTGCTGTAGGTATCAGTTACCTGCTTGCTACACTTTTTAGATACTATGTCGAATAGCTCTTTCAATTAGTTAGTTTTTTCAATTAATCCAGCTGCCAATTTTCCTGAAATAAGCGCTGGAGGTACTCCTGGGCCAGGGACGGTGAGCTGTCCCGTGAAAAATAAATTCTCTACTTTCCCACTTTTCAATTTAGGTCTTAAAAAAGCCGTTTGTAGAAGTGTGTTGGCAAGTCCATAGGCATTTCCTTTATAGCTATTATAGTCAGAAATAAAGTCATTTATACAATAGGACTCTTTAAATATAACATATTTCTTCAGCTCTTGATTTGTAGTACTCTCAAGTCTTGAAATAATTTTCTCAAAATACTTCTCTCTAAGTTCAACTGTGTCTTCAAGGTTGGGAGCAAGCGGGATTAAAAATGTAGCAGCTTCTTTTCCTTCGGGTGCAAAATAAGATTCTGTTACTGTAGGAAAGCTTGCATAAAACAGCGGATTTTTAGGCCATTCTGGAATGTCATAAATAGATTTGGAGTGTGCTTCAAAATCAACATCAAAAAACAATGTGTGATGCGACACATTTTCTATTTTTTTATCAAACCCAACATAAAAGAGTAGGGCAGAAGGAGCTAAAGTTTTTTTATTCCAATATGCTTCAGAATATTGTCTGTGTTTAGTGTTGAGCAATGTTTCGGTGTGGTAATAATCGGCACCACTTAAAATAACATCAGCGCTAATTTCTATACCGTCTACCGTGATTCCAACAGCTTTTTTATTTTCAACATTTATCTTTTCAACATTTTGATTGGTTCTAATTTGAACTCCCAATTCTGTTGCGAGAGTAACCATTCCATCCACCACTGAATACATACCCGATTTTGGATGAAAAGTCCCTAAACCAAAATCAGCATAATTCATAAAGTTGTAAAAAGCTGGCGTTCTTGAAGGTTTTGCACCTAAAAATAAAACTGGGAATTCGAGAATAGAGATCAACTTCGGATTGCTAAACTCCGAACGAACTTCTTTGCTAATCGTATTGAAAAACTGATTTATTTTCTTTGCTGTTTCTACTGTAATCAACTCTAAGGGAGAAACACCAGGCCTGTAAACAAGATCCTTTATCGCAATGTTGTAATTGTCTTGAGCCTTTGAAATAAACGCTTTAAGCTTTATAGAACTTCCCGGTTCTTCATTTTCAAAGGCGACGATTATTTTTTCTAATGTGTCTTCAATTGTAATAAAATCATCTTTTCCGAAGTAAATTCTATATGCAGGATTTAGCTTTATCAAAGAGTAATAGTCAGAAGGACTCTTGCCAAAATCAGCAAAAAATCGTTCAAATACGTCGGGCATCCAATACCAAGTTGGACCCATATCAAAAGTAAAACCTTGTTTTGAAAACTGTCTAGCTCGACCGCCAATGTTAGCGTTTTTTTCGTAAATAGTTACAGAGTTTCCTTTCTTAGCCAAATAACATGAAGCCGATAAAGCAGAAAATCCCGATCCAATAATAGCTATGTTTTTCTTCATTATGTATTGCTGCATGTATATAAATTGAAGCTATATTATTTTGTTTAACAAAAGTAAAGTAATATTAAACAAAAATGAAAGGTTTATTAATATAAACTACACTTAAAAATTGTTTTTTATATGTTTTTTAGTTCAGTTAGAAAAGCTTCAATTTTCTTAAAAGTTTTAACGTTTTTATGAGATGATATGTGCGATACTCGATTTCCAAGAATCCAAAGCTTTGTAGTTTTGTTTTGGTTCACTGAGTTTTGAAAACTTTGAATATAGCTTGAAATATTTTCGATTTCGGGCTGTACTGTGAAATAGGTGAGGAAAATTATATCTGGTTTCTGACTTTTCACATGCCTAAGACTTTCTATCGGGATGTTTGGTCCGAGATATAACGTGTTGTAGCCCTTTCGCAGAAGTTCATAATTAGCGTAAAGAAGCCCAATTTCATGAACCTCTTCAAGAGGTAAGAATAGTGCAAAAGTTTTGTTTGAAGGCTTCCGGTTACTTTCCTTTAACTTTTCAGATTGATAGATAATTGCTTGTTTGATTTTCTCAGAAATAAAATGTTCGTGTGAAGGGTCTATAGTGCCCGAATGCCAAAGAGTACCGGTTTCAGCTAGTAATGGAACAAATACTTTTAAAAAAACTTCACTAAATGTCTTGCTCTCTAATAGCTTCCTTAACGTTGCGTCAAATCTTTCATCGTCAAATTCCAACATGACTGTTTTAAAAATGTCTAATGCATAATGTGTATTGGAAGTGTCTATATTTTGTTTAATCAGCTCTTTAATTGTAGTGGAGTCCATCTCCGCAATCCTAGAAATTTTATGTCCAGAACGATATAAAAAAGTTATGTTGAGAAGTTTCTTTAAACTCTCTAAATCATATTTCCGAATATTAGTGTCTGTTCGATCTGGTGTTAACAAGTTGTATCGCTTTTCCCAAATACGAATAGTGTGTGCCTTTACATTTGAAAGATTTTCTAAATCTTTTATGCTGAATTCGGTTTTTACCACTTTTAAATTTTTAGGTGAAATTACTAAAAAAACAAGAAGAGTCGTTTGGCCTTAGATGAAATCATTATTTGCCAAAATACAATAGATATCTAAATGATGCTTATGCGTTTTATCTACAAATGAGTTTAAATAAAAACGCAACCACTTAAATTGTAGGTGGTTGCGTTTTTCGTCTGTACCCGGAATGAGACTTGAACTCACACGCCCTAAGGACACATGGCCCTCAACCATGCCTGTCTACCAATTCCAGCACCCGGGTAGGTGTTGTTGCTATTTTTTGTAGCGGGCACAAATATAGGATTTTTTAAAATATTACTAAAGTCCAACTTCACCTCTTTATTTAATAATTTAATGAATGGAGCCTACTTTGTGAATTGTGTTAAAGTGTCAGGAATTTTACTAAATTTGTAAGTTGAATTTCAGTAAGAAATTCAACTAATAAAAGAAACCCTTATGTCTGATCAAAAAGTATTTGTAGCTAGCGCAGAAGCTAAAGGAAAAGCAAAACAATTTAGACTTTTCGCCATTCTTGCATGGCTTATTGCCATGGCTGGTCAAGTTTTTGCCATTCTAAAACTGATAAGCAATGAGACCATGGTTTGGTTAATAGTTGCAATTGTTGTGATTTTAGCCTTGGCAATTACAGGTTCTATTTTGTGGAAAAAAGCAAACCGATTAGACCCAGCCTCCGAGAAAAACAAAACCAAATTCTTTATCCAAAACCAACTGGGAGCCATTATGGGTGTGTTGGCTTTCCTGCCACTTGTTATCCTCATCTTTATGAATAAGGATGTCGATGGGAAAACTAAAGGAATCGCTGGGAGTATAGCAGTGGTGGCCATGCTTATTGCTGGGATTTCTGGTGTAGATTTCGCTCCGCCATCAATTGAACAATACACTGAAGAAATCAATGCACAAACTTCAACTGTAAAAGAGTTGAACTATGATAACGACAATGTATATTGGTCAAGAGCTGGAAATAAATACCATATTTTCGAAGACTGTCAGCATATTAAAAATAGAGATGGAGTAACTAATGGTACAGTAAAAGAGTCCTGGGAACAAAAAGGGATTTCTGAACTGTGTAAAACTTGTCAAAGCCGTGCTGAAAGAGAAAGAGATAAAACTATAGAGGAAAGTTTGGAAATCTAACCATCTTTTTCAAATCACTATTGAAGAGGTTTCAATACTTAGTTTATTATGATTTGTCGGCTCGAGCGTAGTTGAGACCTTAGCTTCTATAAAGAGCTAACAGTTTTCGACTGCACTTGAAGAGTAATGGTATAATAGTTTCGATACACCTTCTTTAATATATTTTTTCATAATATTGAACACGCCAATATGTTCTAAATCATTATTGGCGATACATTTTTTTCTGAGAAAATGATTCTTATTAACACATTAGTGAAAACTTCTCTACTCACCTATCTCTGGTCTAATAGGATAAAATGCGATTTTTATAATTAAGATCTAAGTATCTTATTTCTTTTCTCATTCAATACTGATCTTCTAAAGAAAAATCGATCTTAACCCTCAGTCAGAAATGACTGATGTTGATGATAATCTGATTGTTAAAGGAAGATATTACTGATGCAAATCATACTTTCTTAAGTAAATCCAAGCTATATTTGAGTTTACCCTGTTTCAAATGGAAAAGTCAAATCACTTCATGGATAGAACGAAATTATTTTTCGCTGAAATTGGTGATATGACACTATTTGCAGTTCGTTTTTTTAAAGAATTGTTCAGTTCACCGTTTGAATTTAAAGAACTGATTCGTCAGTGCTACAATATAGGCATTCGTTCTTTATTCCTAGTTATGGTTACTGGGTTTATCCTTGGATTGGTTTTTACGCTACAATCTCGTCCTACTTTAACTGATCTTGGAGCTGAATCTTGGATGCCGTCTATGATTAGTATTTCTATTGTAAGAGAGATTGGTCCCGTAATTATCGCCTTAATCTGTGCGGGAAGAATAGGCTCTGGAATTGGTGCAGAACTAGGCTCTATGCGCGTTACAGAGCAGATAGACGCTATGGAGGTTTCGGGAACAAACCCATTTAAATACTTAGTTGTAACCCGAATATTGGCCGTAACTTTAATGCTGCCGTTACTAGTTATTTCAGGAGACACAGTAGCCCTGATAGGCTCAGCAATTGTAGAAAACCTAAAAGGTGAGGTTTCATATACTTTGTATTTTAATAAAGTTTTCGACGCATTGAGCTTTAGCGATGTGCTGCCTGCCACAGTTAAAACCGTTTTTTTCGGATTTGCCATTGGCCTTGTAGGAACCTATAAAGGTTATAACTGTGGAAAAGGAACCGTTGGAGTGGGAGAGGCATCAAACTCAGCTGTAGTATATACTTCAATGTTGCTGTTTGTAATCGACTTTATAGCCGTATTTGTTTCCGATATATTTTTTGAAATCTAAATGATGAGAGAGAACAAAAAACCAGTACTTGAGCTAAAAGATATCCATAAGAGCTTTGGAAATAACCATGTACTCAAAGGATTTAACCTTCGGCTTTATGAAGGAGAAAACCTAGTGATAATGGGTAAATCTGGCTCGGGTAAATCAGTTATGGTGAAGTGTATCGTGGGGCTAATTCAACCCGATAGAGGAAGCATTACTATTAAAAATCAAGATATCATAACAATGGGACAAAAGGAATTAGATTTCTTGCGTACTGAAATTGGATATTTATTTCAAGGGAGTGCTTTATACGATTCAATGACTGTTCGCGAAAACATTGAGTTTCCATTGAGAAGGCATAAAGATAAATTAAAAGATTTTCAAGGAACAGATCAAGCGGTAAAAGAAGCTCTGGAAAGTGTTGGGTTACTGCATACTTTAGATTTAATGCCCTCTGAATTATCTGGTGGAATGCAAAGAAGAGTGGCCTTGGCGCGTGCATTAATCTTAAAACCAGAAATCATAATGTATGACGAGCCTACTACAGGATTGGACCCGATTACTTCAAATGAGATTATTCAATTAATGAGAAATATTCAAATAGAATATAATACTTCCTCTCTTATTATTACGCATGATGTGGACTGTGCAAGAGTGATATCAAATCGAATTATCTTGCTTGTAGACGGTGTTAATTATGCAGAAGGCACTTACGAGGAACTTTCAAATTCGAGTGATCCACAAACAAGGGCTTTCTTTAAAAACTAAACTTATGGCAAAATCGACTTCACAAAAAATTAAAGTTGGAATTTTCGTTGTCGTGGGAACAATCATTCTCATCGGTGCACTATATTCCATAGGAAAGAGACAACATATTTTCAGTAAAACCACACAAATATATGCTGTGTTCGGTAATGTGAACGGACTTCAAATAGGAAATAACGTTCGCTACTCTGGAATTAATGTCGGAACCGTAAGTAAAATTGAAATGGCCCAAGTTGGAAAAATTACAATTCAAATGTCGGTGGAAGAAAAAACAGCTAGCTATATTAAAAAAGATGCAATAGCATCCATTGGTTCCGATGGCTTGGTAGGAAGTATGGTTGTTAACATTATTCCTGGTAAAAATAAACAAACTTTAGGAGTCGTTTCAGGCGACACCATTCAATCTTACAGTAAAATTGGTGCAGACGATATGCTGTCTACATTAAACACCACCAACGAAAATGCAGCCCTATTGACATCAGACCTATTGAAAATAACTAATCAGATTTTAGAGGGAAAAGGAACATTAGGAGCTTTGATAAATGATACAATTTTGGCAGATAACATAAGAGAAACCATTGTGGAACTTAGAAGGACTTCAGAAGGAACAGGTATAGCTGTTAGTAAAATTAATCAACTTATCTCAAAAGTCAATTACGACGAAAGCGCCGCTGCTGTAATTTTAAGTGATACTTCGGCTGCCAAACAACTTAGAAATGTATTTGTAAACCTTGAAAAATCAAGTGAAGATATTAATGTCATTACCAAAAATTTAGATTTATATTTAAATGAAATAAAAACAGGAAAAGGTGCTGTCAACTTTATAACACAAGATGAAGAATTTGTCAAAGATATCGACTCTACAATGATTCAAATTAAAGAAGCTTCAGAAAAGCTGAATGAAAACATGGAAGCTCTAAAGCATAATTTTTTCTTTAGAGGATATTTTAGAAAACTTGAAAGACAAGAAAGAAGAGCCGCCAAAGAGAAGTGATATTAAAACTGTATTTTAGCTATTCAAAAACCACCAAAATAGTTTTGAATGCTGAATGAATTAAAAGAGAATTTCTCCCACCTTTTTGAAGATGAACTTATAGAGGAAATAAACCGTGTAGGCTCAATTAAACAAGTGAAAGAAGGGGAGAGGCTAATTGATATAGGCGAATATCTTCGTTCAATGCCACTGCTAGTTTCTGGAGCAATAAAAATTTTGCGAGAAGATAATAATGGCGACGAATTGTTATTATATTTTTTAGAAAGAGGCGATACCTGTGCCATGAGCATGACATGCTGTATAGGACATAGCAAAAGTGAAATTAGAGCTATTGCTGAACTAGACACCACATTAATAATGATTCCTGTTCAAAAAATGGAAGAATGGACAGGAAAATATAAAAGCTGGCGAAACTTTGTGATGACAAGTTATCACACGCGTTTGATGGAAATGCTGGATACAATTGATAGCATTGCTTTTATGAATATGGATGAACGACTAGTAAAATATCTTAAAGACAAACAAAAAATTGGAGGAGAACCTATTATTAACTCTACTCACCAAGAAATAGCCTATGAGTTAAACACTTCGCGAGTAGTAATTTCACGACTGCTTAAAAAACTTGAAACCCTTGGGAAAATCGAGTTAAATAGAAATAGTATTAGGTTAATTGCTCTTTAAATTATTGAAAATTTGAATGTAACTTAAGATACTGTGTTGAGGTCGAAGATGTTTTATTTTTGAATGCATACTAAGAATAATCTACTTGAAAAATTAAAACATAGACAGATGAAAACAATTTCGATAATAGTGTTATTAGGAACATTAATAGCTTGTAATACACAGGAAAAGAAGTCGTATTCAGGAATAAATACTTCTGATGAAAATCTTGCCTTAGCTGTTCAGGAGCATCCTGGTAAACTGTTGATGCAAAATAACTGCTATGTGTGTCATAATCCCAAAACCTCCGAGGATCGAATGATTGCTCCTCCAATGGTAGCTATCAAGATGCATTACCTCTCTGAAGAGACTTCAAAAGAACAATTTATTGAGGACTTTGTTTCATTTGTCAAAAATCCTACTAATGAAGCTTCTAAAATGCCGGGAGCTGTCAAAAAATTTGGGTTAATGCCTTATCAGTTTTATCCTGAAAATACTATCAGGCAGATTGCTGAATACGTGTTTGAAAATGAAATTGAAGAACCTGAATGGTTTGAAGAGCACTATTCTAAAATGCACGGTGATCGTACTAAAAGGAAAAGAAATAGAGGTGCTGGAATGGGTAGAAATCAAGGTGACGGTGGAGAACAACTTTCTATTGAAAAACGAGGAATGCAAATAGCTCAATCAACTAAAGCCGAATTAGGTAAAAACTTAATGGGACAAATTCAAAAAAATGGGGTTGTAGCTGCCTTAGACTTTTGTAATGTCCAAGCAATGCCGATAACAGATAGTATGTCGGTAGTGCATAAAGCACAGATAAAGCGAGTTAGTGATAAGCCTCGCAATCCAAATAACCAAGCTAACTCAATAGAGCTTAACTATATCCAAACATTTAAAAACCAAGTAGCAGCAGGAAAAGAACCAACGCCAATTGTAACTACTACGGGCAATAAATCTGAGTTTTATTACCCGATAGTTACAAACTCAATGTGTTTAAAATGTCATGGAACGCCAGAAAAAGAAATAGAAAGTATCACGTTATCCAATATATTAAAGCACTATCCAAACGATAAAGCTATTAGATATGGTGAAAACGAGGTGAGAGGGATTTGGAGTGTAGAGTTTACACAATAAATTTTGATACTTATCCATTTTTATCAAGCTACAAACACAATATAAAATAAAATTATGGGAAAAGTAAATCTAAACGAATCATTTTGGAGCGATAAATATCGAAGTGGCGATATGGGGTGGGATATTGGTTATGCTTCAACACCTTTAAAAGAATATATAGATCAACTCAAAAACAAAGATTTAAATATATTGATACCAGGAGGAGGAAATTCCTATGAAGCTGAATATCTCTTTAATAAAGGGTTTTCGAATGTTTCTGTCGTTGATATTTCTAGAATTCCTCTCGATAATTTGTTGAAGCGTGTTCCTGATTTTCCGAAAGAAAACTTATTACACCAAGATTTCTTCAAATTAGATCAAACTTATGATTTGATTTTAGAACAGACATTTTTCTGTGCCCAAGATCCAAATCTCAGAGAGAAGTATGTTTCTAAAATGCATCAACTCTTAAAGCCAAAAGGGAAATTGGTGGGATTACTTTTCAATATTCCTTTAAATGACGATAAACCACCTTTCGGGGGAAGTGAAGCTGAATATCGTCTTCTTTTTGAAGATGAATTTGTAATTGACAAAATGGAAACAGCCCACAACTCCATACCGCAACGAGCTGGAAATGAGTTTTTTATTAAGTTTATTAGAAACTAGAATAAATTCAAGTTGAAAATCCCAGTTAAAGACATATTGTTTGTTGTCATTCAATTTGCCTTATTCATTGTCTTTTCATTTGAAATAGAAGCAATGAAAATTCTATTTCCTGTATTTGTATTCTGGATAGGAGTAGGGTTGTTGGTGCTTGGAGCTTTGATTACACTAACAGCAGCTCTGCAACTTAATGTTCACTTATCGCCATTCCCAAGCCCTCTACCTGGCTCTAAATTAATTGAAGAGGGAGTTTATAAATATATAAGACATCCTATTTACACAGGGATATTTATGGCATTTTTTGGATTTGGAATTATTGCAGATTCTGGATTTAAATTGATGATAACGCTAATACTCCTAGTCCTGTTCTACTTCAAAACTAAATATGAAGAAAGCAAGTTGCTCAAAACCTTTCCAGATTATTCAAATTATCAAACACGAACAGGAAGGTTTCTGCCTAAACTGAAAACACCGCACAATAGCTAATCAAAAGCAATTTCCATAAAATGAAAAAAGCAGGAATCTATAAAATAAATTCCTGCTTTTTATTGTCAATTACTGTCGATAGCAATTAACTAAACTTTGAAAGTCATTACCGGAAGGTCTGAATGGTTAACTACATCTTCTCCAATACTTCCAGAGAAGAAATGCGCTAAACCTCGTCTACCTTGTGTAGGTAATGCGATAATATCAGCATTTGTTACTTGGCTGTAAGCAAAAATTCCTGCTTCTACAGAGTAGTCGTTGTATTGAATTACCTTGTTTAAGGTAGATAAAGGATTGTCAACCTCAGCATCAGTCAAGAACTTTAAGATTCTTTTTTCTATCTCTCTTGTACTTCTGAAATCACCTGCTAAATTTACATATAGCATTTCCATTTCTATCCCTAATTTGTCGAACATGCGTTTTGCTCTTTTGTAAGGGCCTATAGAGTTTTCTAAGAAATCACATGCAAAAACTCCTTGTTTTGGATTGAAATTCTCTGAGCGGTGTTTTATTACAAGAACAGGAATTTCTGAAGTTCTAACTACTTTTTCAGTGTTACTTCCAACAAAAACCTCTCTAAGGCCAGTGGTTCCATGAGATCCCATAACTATTAAGTCAATGTTCATATCCATGGCTATTTTGTTTATCTCACCAAAAACGGTATAGTTATGAACGATATCCGAAACTGTTAATCCTTTGAGGTAGTCTTTATTCAAAAGATCTTCAAATCGCTTTTCAGCGAGTCTCATATAATACATAGCTTCAAAGACCTCACGGCTTTCGTTCTTGGTCACAACAGCGTCAGAAAGTCCCATCATGTGAAGAACTATAATTTCAGCGTTGTGTTTTCTTGCAATTGAAGCAGCAACTTCTAATGCGTTTTCTGAAGGTCCAGAAAAATCTGTGGGAACCAATATTTTTTTCATAATAAGTTTATCGTTTAATGGGTTGTCATTTTAGCTTTCCGCTTTTTTAGTTGTCTTTCTAAATCTAAAACTGTCTCTTTTGCAGCAGCTTCAAAAGTCTCTCCTCTAGAAGAAGCAAAAAGCTTTGGACCTGGAATACTTAACTCTATTTCGCAGATGTTTCCTTTTCCGTATACATTGTTCTCAAGTTTGAAAATAACCTCTGCTCGGATAATCCAGTCATATTTCTCAGCCAGTTTTTCAAGCCTTTTCTCCACGTAATCACTCATTGAATCACTTGTGGGCATCTTTAAGTATTGAATGTTTATGGTCATAATAGTTTAATTGAATTACTTAATTTATTTCAAATATACCGTTTATTTCACAAGATGGAAATGAGTAATGTCATATATACTCTATTAGCAGTCGATAAACTAATCGCTTATTCTCTTTATTGTTTTAAAGTGATAGGTTTACAAAAAAACAAATGCGATCAAATATATTTTTTGATCGCATTTAAACTAAGCTGTTTTAAACTGACTATGAACAGCAGCTATCTCCTTCTTCTTTAACTCCAAATCTTTTTAGAATTTTCTCCATTAAGCACCATTTTGTCAATGAAGACTGAAGTAGGTTAGCACCAACAAAAGCAGTGAACCAAAGCCAGTTTATATTCACATAAACGGCCAACAACAAGCTAATCAAAACAAAAGTTCCGGCTATAGCTCTGATATATCTATTCATCATAATTTTGATATTTTTTGTATTAAAATGTGTTTCGTTATTTATTTCTTATAAGAATCTAACTGTTTACTATATTCTTCGTTCTATAGGAACAACCACAGCATGTATAGGGTTGTTTGTTTCTAGACTTTCATTGAACTGCGCTACTTTACTAAAAAACACGTCGATTTTATCGTCTGTAGTAAATGAGAAAAACATGCTACTGTCTGCTCCACTTTTTACCGAAGGAAACCAACTAGAGTTCATTTTGAAAGAGGAAACGTCTTTGTAACCATCAATGTCGGAACCACTAAAGCTCTCAATTTGCGCTTCTTTAAATAGTTGAAGTACACTTTTATCATAATGATCTACAAC
This sequence comes from Aequorivita sp., assembly GCA_035307265.1. Taxonomy (GTDB): domain Bacteria; phylum Bacteroidota; class Bacteroidia; order Flavobacteriales; family Flavobacteriaceae; genus Aequorivita. The sequence goes on along the minus strand of DATGMT010000004.1, from coordinate 21,809 downwards.
CGTAACTATTAATAATTTCAAGTTATTCATTGGCTTAAGTTTTAAATGTTATTTTTTGAACTCAACACTTTCATCTTCTGAGAGCATTTTCCGATTATTTTTTATCATGGGTTTTTCGCTCAATCATGTAATACACTAGTGGAACAACCAATAGGGTTAATATTGTAGAAACTATACTTCCACCCATTAATGAAATGGCTAAACCTTGGAAAATAGGATCGAAAAGGATAACAAAAGCTCCAATCACTACAGTGCCTGCTGTAAGTAAAATAGGTGTAGTTCTCACAGCTCCAGCTTCTATAACGGCTTGTTTTAAAGGAACTCCATCTGCTACTCTAAGATTGATAAAGTCAATTAAAAGAACAGAGTTTCTTACCATAATTCCTGCCAGCGCAATCATTCCAATAAATGAAGTTGCTGTGAAAAACGCATCTAAAAGCCAGTGTCCAAGGACGATTCCTATTAATGATAAAGGAATAGCAACCATCATCACTATAGGAGCCTTAAAGTTTTGGAACCATCCTACAATCAAAATATAGATAATGAAAATTACTCCTAAGAAAGCAACTCCTAAGTCACGGAATACTTCTAATGTAATTTGCCACTCACCATCCCATTTCACAGTAAAGTTGTCTTCATATTCTGGTTGTCCTAAATACAGCTCATCCAATGTGTATCCAGTAGGAAGTTCAATTTGATTCAACTTGTCTGTTATTCCTAAAATTGCATACACAGGGCTTTCAAGTTCTCCTGCCATATCGGCCAATACATAAACTACACGCTTTTGATTTTTACGATGAATGTTCTTAGCTCGAACACTCTCCTGAATGTCAACCAAGTCACCAATAGAGACCATATTTCCACGGTTAGAAGCAATTTTCAATTGAGAAATATCCTGTATAGTTGATTTTTCTTTTTCATCTAACGATAGTACTATTCCAACTTGAGTCGTGGCATTTTCATCGTAAAGCTGCGTGATAGGTCTATTGGATAACGCCATATTCATGGTGTACACAATTTGTTGTGGTGCAACACCATAACGCATTGCTTTTTCCTTGTCGACCACAAATTGATACTCCTTTTGATCACTCTCAACCATCCAGTCCACGTCCACAACATCGTCGGTGTTGTTGAGAATTCCTTTTACTTGCTTAGCTACTTCAATTTGCTGATTGTAGTCTGGGCCATATATTTCAGCAACAATTGTAGAAATAACAGGAGGTCCTGGCGGAACTTCAACGATTTTTACGTTCGCTCCAAATTTCTCCCCTATCTTTTGAATGTGTGGGCGCAATTCCTTGGCTATGTCATGACTTTGATCGCTACGCTTGTCTTTTTCAATTAGATTTACTTGAATATCGGCAACATTACTTCCCGCTCTAAGGTCATAGTGTCGAACCAATCCATTAAAAGTGATAGGAGCCGAAGTACCTACGTAGTTTTGATAACTAACTACTTTTTCTTGAGTAGAAAGGAATTGTCCAATTTCTTTAGCTACAACAGCTGTACGCTCCAAAGTAGAACCTTCAGGCATATCTATCACTACCTGCATTTCGTTTTTGTTATCAAATGGAAGCATTTTTACTGCCACCGATTTTGTAAAAAACATTCCGATGGACCCAAACAAAAGCAAAGCTGTAACGCCTAAAAATATTATTCTAACGCTCTTTTTCTCAAGCAATGGAGTTTCAAGCTTTGAGTAAATCTTATAGATCATTGTTTCCTCCAATGGTTTTTCAATCTTTGGAGCTTTTCCCTTTTTATCTTTTTCACGTAGAAAGATATATCCTAAATATGGAGTGATTGTCAATGCAACAAGTAGAGATAGAACCATCGCAATAGATGCACCAATCGGCATAGGCGACATATAAGGTCCCATTAATCCAGAAACGAATGCCATTGGTAAAACTGATGCAATAACCGTAAATGTTGCTAAAATAGTTGGGTTACCTACTTCGTTAATTGCATAAATAGCTGCCTGTTTAAATGGTAGGCGTTTCATCTTGAAATGACGGTGCATGTTCTCGGCTATAATAATGGAATCATCTACAACAATTCCAGTTACAAAAACCAATGCGAAAAGCGTAATTCTGTTAAGCGTATAGTCTAATAAATAGTAACTCAAAAGAGTTAACGCAAACGTAATAGGTACAGAAAGGAAAACTACAAGCCCACCACGCCATCCCATAGCAAGCATAACTACTAATGTTACTGCAATGATTGCACCTATAAGGTGAAGCAATAATTCTGAAACCTTTTGCGAAGCCGTTTCGCCGTAGTTACGTGTTACTTCTACGTGAACATCATCAGGAATTAAGTCTGCACGCAAATGTTCAACCTTGGCGAGAATTACGTCTGCAATTTTCATCGCATCGGCTCCCTTTCGTTTTGCAATAGATAGAGTAACCGCAGGATATTCTGATTGATATTCAGTAGCAAAATCACTTCCCATTCCATATCCGAAAGAAACATAGTTGCTCGGAAGCTCAGGTCCATTAAGAATACTTGCAACCTGCTTTAAGTATATAGGTTGGTTTTGCTGAACTCCTACAATCAGGTTTTCAACGTCTTCTGAAGTCTCAAGGAAGTTGCCAGTGGTTACAAAAAATTCAGTATCGTTCTTGTCGAAACTACCTGAATCCATTTGCTGATTACTGGCTTTGATCATTTCGGCAACGCCTAAAAAATCTAAACCGCTTGCCGCTAATTTGTCCTTGTCTAATACAACTCTAACTTGCCTGTTTCTTCCACCAATTATTTGGGTAGCAGAAACTTCTTCTACCTTTTTTATCTCGTTAGAAAGCTCATCGGCTATTCGCTTTAATTGATAATCGTCAGAATTTTCGCTCCACAGTGTTAATCCTAACATAGGGACGTCATCAATAGCACGGGTTTTTACAAGTGGCATGGTTACACCAGGAGGCATTTGATCCATGTACTTGTTCATTTCTGTGTATAGCTTTACGAAGGATCTTTCAATGTCTTCTCCAACAAGAAACTGAACGATAACCATGGCTCCTTCATTAGAAGATGTTGAATATACATACTCCACTCCAGGAATATTAGAAACCAATTTTTCGAGTGGCTTTACTATTCGCGATTCTACTTCTGTAGGCGACGCTCCAGGATAGCCCACAAAAATGTCGGCCATTGGTACATCAATTTGAGGCTCTTCCTCACGGGGTATCAAAAACGAACTGTAAACACCGATGACCATAAAAACAATCATCAATAAAACTGTGAGCTTAGAGTGTATAAACAGTTTGGCTATTTTGCCTGCAATTCCATCTTTCATTTGTAGAAATTTATTGTTGTTTTAAAGGAAGATCTATCAATCGATATCACTTCTTACTTTAAATTATATTTTTATTGACCTCTATTCTTTGATGTTTAATCGAGCACCGTTAAACAGCTTTGAATCTGCATTCACGATAAACTTTTCATCTGCAGAAATTCCAGAGAGTACTTCTACATTATCTCCAAGACTACGCCCTAAACGCAGCCATCTTAGAATAGAAGTGTTGCTTTGGCTAACAGTGTAAATTCCTGTCAGTTCTCCGCGGTGAACCAATGCTTCTTTTGGAATCAAAATTGCAGTGTTGCTTCCTGTTTTTTCTATAGGAAACTGAACTGTAGCATACATTCCCGAAAGAATTCCTGCATCTGTTTTATCTAAAACTACTTTTACTAAATATTGTCCTCCTGTGTTTCTTGCAGAAGAGCTTACTTCGGTTATGGTTCCTGTTAATTGAGTGTTCATTGATTTTACTAAAACTAGAACCTCCGTTCCTGACTTTATTTTCGAAATTTCTCGTTCAGGAACTGAAGCTGTTACTTCAAAACTGCCTGGTCCTTCCACAGAAATAAGAGGTGCGCCCGGACTAGCCATATCGCCTTCGTCAATAAATTTATTAGTTATAACACCATCGAAAGGAGCACGTAGATTTACATAGGCAAATTGCGACTCTACTTCGTTTTTCATTTGTTTGGCACCTTCTAATCTAGCTTTAGCCATTTCGTATCGTGCACGTTGATCATCTAATTCTTTTTGAGTAGCACTATTTTCCGCGAATAAATTCTGAAATCGCTGAAAATCCTTTTCTGCATTATTATAAGCAGCTTGTGCTTCGGTAATACCAGCTGTAGTTTGTGCTTGTTTTGCAGATAAATCAGAGTTGTTGATGCTTATTAGCAGTTGTCCTTTGTTTACCTTTTGCCCTACATTTACGTGAACTTTGTTCACAAAGCCCATCATTCGAGTACTGAGTGAAGCACTATTAACAGCTTCAATTTTTCCGCTAGCATTTAAAAATGGGGAGTTGTTTTCTGCACCTACAGAGCTAACAGTAACGTTTACTGCGGGAAGTTTCTCGACGCTTTTTTCGTTCGAAGAATCACCACAGCTGCTGAAGCTTAGTAGTACTGAAAAAAGCAGGGTTGTATATAATAGTTTCATATTGATAAGGTTTTTATTAATCAAATTTTAAACCTACAAGCTCAGTTATAAACCAAAGCTCGTAAGAAGATAATCCTAGTTTTTAGTTAAAAATTCAAGATATGCTAAAGCGTAGTTGTGTTGAAAAACTGTGCTGAAATACTCCAATTGTTTTTGTGAATATTGTGTTTCAGCCATCAACAAGTCTGTTGTTTTTTCAAGTCCCTCTCTAAATCTATTGGTGCGAATACGCAAAGCTTCTTCAGATTGTTCAAGCGCTAACTCTGTGAGTCGGAGATTGTTTTTGGCATCTTCAAACATTCTTTTGGCTTTATTTAATTCTAGTTGACTTTCAGATTTATACTGTTCCAATTCCAAACTGGCTTTGTTAAACTCAGCTTTACTTTTTTGGGTTTTTCCAAAGCGTTTTGAACCTTGAAAAATATCCCATGTCAATGCTGCACCAAACAAATACCCATTGGCATCTGCTTGAAAAATTTTATCATCATATAATTCATAACTTCCAAAAGCATTCAAACGCGGGAGGAACGACATTTTATCGGCTTTGTAATTTTGCTTATATGCTTCAGTAGCATACTGCATCGCTCTAATATCTGATCGATTATCCGATAGACTTTCATTTATGCTTATCTCTGAAGAAACATTTAATGAGTCTGTTGGCTTAAATACGCCAGATACTTCTTCGTTCATCAATACAGCTAAATATTCCGAAGCATTGATTACATTACTCTTTGCGTATTGAAGTTGATTTTCTACTTCAGTAACACGAACTTGAACAACTAAAAGATCCGACTGCTGTAGGTAGCCTTGTTTAAAGCTATTATTGGCTAAACGCAGATTCTCTTCTGCAGCATTTAATGCAGTTTTCAAAACGTCAACGCTTTTATATGCAAGTTGTAATTGCATATAGGCTTTTTCAGTTTCAAGCGAAAGATAATCTCCCATTCGCGCTAACTGCATTTCAGTAGCTTCCCACTTTGCCTTTGCCGCCTTTCTTTGAAAAATCCCGTCGATATTAATAATAGGTTGTTGAACTTCAAACTTGGTTGCAAACATGTTTATCTGCGATGGGTTGTTCAACTTGTTAGGATCGAAATCGGCTTGGGTTACAATTTCTTGGTTTAACTTAAAACCAAATGCCATCAGTGGATTGGTTGTTGCCATTCCAGTATGCGATGCAGAAATATTTGGTAAAAACACTGCATTGGTTTGATTGTAATCTCCTTTTGCATAAAGTACTTCCTGCTCGCCAATTTTTAATTTGTTGTTTTGTTGCGACACTTTCTCTAAAACGTCTGCTTTCGAAATAGGCACAGTTTGCTGCGCAAAAACCATTGTAGGCAGCAGATAAATAAAAGTTAGTATTTTGTTGATTTTCATTGCTCTATTTTTATTTGATGCAAATATACTTCTAAACCAGAGTGTGAGTCAGTAACCAATGTTACCAAAGTGAATTCTTTTTTTATCACTGTTGTTCGGTTGAAATATGGTTGAACACCCTTTAAATCATAGGGTGATAGATTCTTAAAATGACTTCATTAGGTGTAATATTATTTTAAATTCTAAAAGCGTATCGAGCTTAAACCTCAATAAGATTCGACGGATACATTTCACAAAAAAAAACACCTCGAAAGGTGCTTTTCTAAACCAAAATGATTTAAAATTCTCTTTAGAAACGAACCAACCTTAAAACGTTCTAAATACTTTGAATCACTTTGGTCAATCTTTTTTGAACCTCTGTTGCAATTTCTATTAAAGAGTCGTTCTTAACTGCCATCATAGATGCCGCTGGATCTACTGCAGATATTTCAATTTTTCCAGGTTCACGCTCTTGAACAATTACATTACATGGTAGCATAGTTCCTATTTTGTTTTCCGACTGAAGGGCTTGGTGAGCCAATCCCGGATTACACGCTCCCAAAATGGTGTAGTTGTAAAAATCTGCATCCAATTTATTTTTTAAAGTAGATTTAATGTCTATTTCGGTCAATACACCAAATCCTTCTTCTTTTAACGCTGCTACAGTTTTATCAATTGCATCTGCAAAAGCTGTATTCTCTAATGTTGTACTGATATAATAACTCATAATCTCTATTTTTTTAATTTCAAATACAAATATAAGGCTGATAAACAAGAAGTTCTGTAACAAAGATTACACAAGGAAGCATTTTTCATTTATTAATACTGTTGTCTAGTTAAAATTTGATGACCTCCGTAAAATAAACTGCTTTGAAAGAGTTTAGAGCGGTTACTTCAAGATATCTTCCTTTTCCTTTTAATGTAGTACCCAAACTAAAATATCATAATTTTTTCCAGCTCTAAAACTTAGTTTGTAACCTAAGTTACATTGAGTTTCTATAAAATCTGTAACTTTGCCTTCAAATGAATCGAAAGAACTTCATATCATTTTTTCTGACAGGACTTTTCTTGATGAATCTTTTCTCTGCCAATGCAGCTTCACTCATTCAAGCGTGGACAGGGGAGGAGGTCAGTATCGTTAATCCTTTTTGTAAAAAGACAGGGAATTCAAAATCAAATTCTAAATCTGAAATAACCGACTACGAGACCGCACAATCTATTCAGGTTTCAGCAGTTTGTACTACTGCTTTCGATATAAAAAACCCTAATTTCACTGTAAGTCTTGAAGAGGATAATTTTAAAAATTACTCCTTCACAGATTCCTTTCGTTCCGATTTGTTTTCAGTGAATTTCTACACGCCTCCTAGAGCGTAACTTCCCTTCGGTTTTATTTGCCTCTTCAAATACCTCTTAGTCAACCAAACGGTTCTATAAAGAGTGTTGAAGAAAATTAGTTTACACTTTATTATTTATTGAAAATTATGACTCCAACTATAACAGTAGGTAGGCGCAGTATACAGTTGTTGCGCATTATGGTGAGCGGAATATTTCTAATAGCTGGGTTTAATCATCTAGTTGAGGTTGAAAAAACTGTTAATCGAATTGAACACGCCCAATTTAAAGGCTTTGCAATGTTCTTCGGTAACTTAGAGATATTAGTAATTCTATCTGGAGTGGTTATGCTCTTGGCAGGAATTAGCTTCATGATAGGTTTTAAAACTAGATGGGCTGCAATAGTTCTACTAGCCGTTCTTATACCAATTACAATTACTATTCAAATAGGTCAAATCAACACTTTAGGGCCTCTATTTAAAAACATAGCCATCGCTGGTGGCCTTCTATTTTTTATTTTAAACGATATAAAAACCTTTAAAAATCAAGATTAATGAAATCAATGAAAACCATATTATCGACACTTGTCCTATCTCTAATTTTTATAACTGCTAACGCACAACAATCTTTCTCTGCAAAAATAGCGAAGGTTGAAGATAAGAATGTAAACAACTATGTAGTGCTTACTAGAAAAGTTGAACAATTGAAACCCATTCTACTTGCAGCACAACAACTGGCAAAAGAAGACAATAACCAATTTGGAAATTTTGAAATTATTGTATGTGGAAAAGAAATTGGCGATTTAACTAACGAAGAGAAAATGAAAGAGCATTTAGAAAATGCAGAAAGAGTGAACGCAACTATCATAGCCTGCGGATTTTCTCTAAACAAATTTAAAGTCGATCCCAATAAAATTCCTGGTAATATCAAAATTATCGACAACGGAATTCTTCATAATATAAACCTTCAAAAGAAAGGGTATTACAGCCTAGAACTTTAAGGTTATTTTAAAAGCAAACCCTCATTTAAATAGGCGAATCATGAAAAATTCAATCCTTTATATACTAATGTTCCTAAGTCTTGGACTGATGGCACAGGACAAAAATACGCACACAGATTTTGTGATATTAACTTCACAATTCGATCAGTTGGAACCCATATTGATAACTGCCGAAAGTTTAAGTAGTAAAGACAATTTTCAAATTGTTTTATATGGTAAAGACGTCAAACAAATTACAGAACCAGAGATGGAAAAATACCTGATTTGGGCTGAAAAGTCTGAGGCTAAGTTTTTCGTTTGTCAAATGTCTTTAAATCGACTAAAAATTGAAAAAAGTGAACTTCCTTCAGGAATCGAAATTGTAGATAATGCATTCTTGTACTCACTCCAACTTCAGAAAAAAGGATACAAAACTTTAAATCTTTAAGAAATCATAAATGAAAATCAATAATATATTTTTTACCCTAATCGCTTTAGCTGGACTTACAATGTTTTACTCCTGTGGAAATAAATCGGGTGACAGCAAAGGGGAAATTACTGGAAAAACAGGAGACACACTAAAAATAACAATCCTACAAACGGCCGATATTCACGGTCAATTAGATCCGCATCCCGAACTGTTTTGGGAGAATGAAGAAATTGTCTTTAAAGAACGTGGCGGTTTAGCCAATATCAAAACGCTATTTGATGAAGAGAGAAAGAAAAATCCTGGAAAAACTATAATTGTAGACGGTGGCGATTTAATTCAAGGAAGTGGATACGTGGCATACTCTAAGGGAGAAGTGATGGTGGACGTAATCAAGAATATGGGTTACGATGTTTTAATTCCCGGAAACTGGGAGGTAATCTATGGGAAAGATGTTATGCTAGATATTTATGAACGATTTGAAACACCAACAATCGTTCAAAATATGTTTCATGAAGAAACAAATGAAAATCTTTATCCTTCCTATCTAGTTAAAGAAATTAATGGCGTTCGTTTAGGGTTTGTAGGGATTAATGACCCTGCTGTTCCAGTGAGACAAAACCCAATTTTTAGTGAAGGAATCAGCTTTACAGAAGTGGATAATAGTGTGAAAAAACTTATAGATGAAATTAAAGTCGAAGAGAAAATAGACGTAATGTTCTTAGTAACTCATATTGGAATCTATAAACAAGTAGAATTAGCAAACAACGAAATCTCTGAGAATGTAGATTATATTTTAGGTAATGATACACACGAAAGAGTTAGAGAAATGATTCAAGGAAAATATGCGAAAGTAACAGAGCCTGGAGCTTTTGGATCTTTTGTTGGTAAACTCAACTTGTATTTTGTAGATAATAAATTGGTGAAAGATGATTATGAACTAATTGATGTAGATCCTGAGGTGTATGCTGCCGACCCTGAAATTCAGGCAATTGTAGATAGGAATAAAGAGCCATACAAAGACAACCTTGAAACTGTTGTAGGCTATACCAATGCACCATTATATAGGTATTTAACTGTCGAAAATCCTACAGATAATTTAGTAACCGATGCTGCACGATGGAAAACAGGAGCCGATATAGCAATCTCTAATGGATTCCGTTTTGGAAATCCAATTGTACCTGAAAATGGTGAGCCTGCACCTATTACTCGCGCAAATCTATGGAACCTTTTGCCTGTAAATGAACCTGTGAAAACGGGCAGGGCTACAGGAAAACAAATCAAAATGTGGCTTGAACAAGAAATGCATAATGCCTTTGCTCAAAAAGCAACTGAGCGTTTTGGTGGATGGCTAGTCAGATTTTCAGGAATGAAAGTAGAGTTCAAGAGCCAAAATGAAAAAAACCAACGCATCCAATCTATAGAAATTAATGGCGAGCCTCTAGACGAGGAGAAATACTACACCATTTCAGCCTGTGAACGCCCTGGAGATCCTGAAGATGTTCTCTGCCGAATGAGCGGTGTAATTGATGTTGATACAAAAGATTATACCATCCACGAAGTAGTTGAAGAATACCTAAAACTACATTCTCCAATAAATCCAAAAATGGATAAACGCGCTTACTGCAATTATTTAGGGGAAAAATCTTTCTCAACAGTGCCTGGAACAAATTATTCTTTTAGATAGAAGACTTAAAACTAAATCAAAAAAAACTATGAATAAGAAGCTTAAAAAAGGCCTGATTGAATATGGAATCTTCGGTGCTATAATACTCGGTCTGTATATGGCCGACCTCCACACAGAAGCTATTGGGATGGTCCAACGCGGATTGTTGGCAACTGGTGTAATGAATCCTGAGATAGAACAGATAGACGTGAATACCAGTTCAGAAGAGGCAATGAGAACGACAGCTGATTTTGGATTGAGCTTAATGAATTCAAAAGGCGAAAAAGTGTCTATGGAACAATATAGAGGTAAAGTTATTTTTATCAACTTTTGGGCAACTTGGTGCCCACCTTGTGTTGCAGAAATGCCAAGCATAAACTCAATGTATAAGGATATAGATAAGGATAAAATAGAAGTGCTGATGGTTTCTTTTGATAGAAATTTTGAAAAAGCAATCAAATACGTGGAAAGAAAAGGGTTTGACTTTGAAGTATATGCACCAGCTGCTGATATCCCTAGGATGTATGAATCTAACAGCATTCCCACAACCTATGTAATAGACTCAAAAGGATATCTAGTATTTACTCATAAAGGAATGGCAGATTATAACCGAAAGGATTTTAAAGACTTTCTAAAAGAACTTTAACCTGTTTCGTTTCATATATTAAAAAAGCCTATCTCAAGTTAGAAATCTACTTTTGAGATAGGCTTTTTCTATTTGATACACTGCAGTTATCTGTCGTACATGCATCCGTCACCCGTCACCCAGCATCTAGCAACACGTCACTATCTTGTCTCCAAAACCAGTTTTATATCTTAGCCATACACGACTAAATAATATACACATTACTTTCTAGCAGGCGTAATCATGATATGTGATCTATGCGTGTTTGCATCCATTAACCAAGGCATGCCAGGAGCTTGAGGTTTTGTTGGAAGACCAGTGCTTTCTCCTGTCATATAAGGTTTGTAAAGCACATAACGAATTCTGCTGTTTTTCAACTCTCCAGTTTTTCTATCTAAATCAGAATCTTCAGCAGCCAAAACATAAACCATAGATGGCTCTGTTGGCATTTTTAGAATTCTTTGATCGATTTCTTTTTTCCGAATTTCACGCTTCTCTTCTTCGGTCATTCCTTTAGCAATTAACTCTCTACCTCGTGCCATAAAAGGCTCTAGAGATGCTGTGTAGCAAGCAACGCTGATTCCTTCTTTCTCAGGGTCGTCTGCTAAACAAATAATATTGTTTTTACCTTCTCGAAGTGTAACTAACTCTCCTTCTTCATTATATCCCAAAACCGTTGCGTCGTCTCTATACATTTCAGGAGCGGCCAATAGGGCGGTTTTTATTTGCACTTCTTTTGGTGAAATTTCTGTCTGAGAAAAAGTCGATAAGGAACTAAAAATGAACAGTAGTAATAGTATCTTTTTCATGATAATGATTTTTAGAGTTGAATGCTTAAGTTACACAAAATTCATCAGTCTACATTGTTTTTATGGAAAGGGAAACAGGTTTTTGTGAAATCAATATTTTCATTTACCAAGAAATTGTAACTTCGGAGTCTGAAATATTTTCAACAGAAATAGATATTTAAAGTTATGATAGTACACGATTTTAGCAAGAATAACTCTTTAATCAACCAGTTTATTAGCGAAATCCGTGACGTCTCAATTCAGTCTGATAGATTGCGTTTTAGAAAAAACATGGAACGTATTGGAGAAATTCTGACGTATGAAATGAGTAAAACTTTGGAATATAAAACCAAGACTGTGCAAACTCCATTAGGAGATAAACAGATAAATGTTCCAGTTTCTGAAATTGTACTTTGCTCTATACTTCGAGCAGGTATCCCGTTGCATCAAGGAATATTAAATTATTTTGATAATGTTGAAAATGCTTTTGTTTCGGCCTATAGGCATCATCCCGATGGTGGCGATGAATTTGAAGTGAATGTAGAATATCTGGCTTCTCCGTCGTTGGAAGGAAAAACGCTTATTCTCGCAGATCCAATGTTGGCTACAGGTAGAACTTTAGAAAACGTTTTGGTAGCATTACGAAATATTGGAATGCCTAAGCAAATCCATATTGTTTCTATTATTGGTGCAAAACCTGGCATTGATCTCGTAGATGCTGTCTTTCCAGAAAATACACACCTTTGGATTGCTGCAGTTGACGATTCCTTAAATGAACGCGGTTATATTGTTCCAGGGTTAGGCGATGCTGGCGATTTGTGTTACGGACCAAGACTAGATTAAAAGTTTCTATAAGTTAACCTGCTTAAAATGAAGGTTAGCTTCTAATTATCAGGGTCTAAAATAATCGATTTGTCAGGTCGAGCGCAATCGAGACTTTATTTAATCTCTCGACTTCGCTCGAACAGACTTTTGTAATCGAATGTTAAGACGGCTACATCTAAAATATCTACCATCTTAAACTTCAAAATTATTTTAAATCGCTGCGTTTAAAGCAATATCTACCATTTTAGAAAATGTGCTTTCTCGATCTTCAGCAGAGGTTACTTCCCCAGTTACTAATGAATCGGAAATGGTTAGAATAGCTAATGCTTGCACTTTAAATTGTGCTGCAATAGTATATAATCCAGCTGCTTCCATCTCTACACATAAAACTCCAAACTCAGCCCATTTTTTGTAATTTTCAAATTCATCTTCATAAAACTGATCGCTCGATAGAACGTTCCCAGCTTTAATTGGGATTCCTTTGTCTTTGGCATATTGAGCTGCTTTCATAAAAAGCTCGAAATCTGCAGTAGGAGAGAAGTCGCTATTTAGAAAACGTAAATTATTGACAGCTGAAGTTGTTGAAGCAGACATTGCAATCACAACGTCTCTAATTTTTACATCTTCTTGATAAGATCCTGCAGAACCTACACGAATTAACTTCTTTACTCCATAATCATTAATAAGTTCGTGACAATATATCAAGGCAGAGGGTATTCCCATTCCTGTTCCTTGAACCGAAATTCGATGCCCTTTATAGGTTCCAGTATACCCCAACATGCCACGTACTTCGTTATAGCATTTTGCATCTTCAAGAAAATTTTCTGCAATCCACTTGGCTCTCAAAGGATCTCCAGGTAGCAGGATAGTTTCTGCTATTTCTCCTGGTTTTGCTTCAATATGTGTGCTCATCTTTATCTTTTTTTTTAGGCCCTGAAACAATAGAAACTCCAGATGAAGTTCCTAATCTGCTCACGCCCATCTTAATATATTTTTCTGCTGTTTCTGCATCTCTAACTCCACCAGACGCTTTAACCTTCATAGTATCGCCAACTTCTTCAAGCATAATTTTAACTGCTTCTACAGTAGCTCCACCTGTGCCAAAACCAGTAGAGGTTTTAACATAGTCTGCCTTGGCTTTCTTTGCTAGTCTGCATGCAACTCTAATTTCTTCATCGGTTAAATAGCATGTTTCGAGAATTACTTTCAAAACACGAGATCCAATAGTTTTCTTTATTTCAGCAATCTCTGTAGTTAAAGCCTCATGCCATTCACCTTTTAAAAAGCCAACATTCATCACCATGTCAATCTCATCGGCTCCATGTTCTACTGCTATTTTAGCTTCTCTTATTTTCGATTCAGGTGAGGATGCACCCAGAGGAAAACCAACAACAGCAGCTATTTTTACTTCAGAATCTCTCAGCTCTTCTTCTACTAAAGGCACATAACAACCATTTACACAAACTGAATAAAAATTATGTGCTTTGGCTTCATTACATAACTCAATAATATCGGTAGGTGTAGCTACAGATTTTAATAATGTGTGATCTATATATCTATTAAGTTCCATTAGTTTTTATGTTGATTGATAATAGTAACTATATCGTTTTTTTGAAGAACTCCGCTTTGTCGCCATTTCTGTTCTCCATTTTTGAATAATATCATCGTTGGTACACCACGAACATGAAATTGTGATGCCAAAGCTTGATTTTTATCGACGTCTATTTTAATAATCTTAACTCCGTCTCCCAATTCGTCCTTGACTTCTTTTAAAATAGGAGCTAACATTTTACACGGTCCACACCAATCTGCAAAAAAATCTACTAGCACAGGTGTTTCAGAGTTTATAATGTCTTTAAAACTTTTCTTCATCTCATTTATCAATTACAATTGTTGACTGTTAATTTATTTTCAACGGGTTTCTTTCATTTTTACGCAACACGGTCTTCAAGGAGTCTACAGGAATTTGAATAGAATATGTACCTGTATATGATGGACAAATAACGCAATCATCAAAATAATACTCTACCGAATTTTCATTCACCACAAAATTATTCTTAGAGTGCATAAAGTCATTTGAAGAAATGGCCCAGCAATCATAATACATGTCTCCAGAATTAATTTTTTCCTTCAGAAGACTGTTTAGAATTGTGCGAAGTTCTTCTTCGGATCCATCGTTAAAAAAATCTTCATACTTTAAAAAATCACCTTTTACTAAGTCGAAATTTAAACTTTCAAAAGTATAGGAAGCATGAGCTGCTCCAGTATAATGATTTTCCTTGTAAAACAGAACACTGATTAACTGGTCGTTAATGTTATAGATTTTGTATTCTATAATCCGCTTTTCGGTTTCTTTAGGCAATCCCAAAGAATCACAAAGCCTTTTTTCTTCTCGTATTTGTTTTTCAATTTCTTTGATATCTAAATAATGCTTGTTGATATACGTATTGAAGTTGTTATAAACTGGATCGAGCTCAGGATTGAGATAAGGATATTGAAAATCCATTAGATATCCTTCGGTTTCTTTAAAGATGGATTTTGAAATCACTAAATTATCAAGTTCATCTTTTTGATCCTTCTTAGAAACTAACTCCTGACGTTTCAAATTGAAGATATGTTGCTTTTGATCAAAATCTTTATCGTCTATACGTTGAGGTGACGATACTCCCTCTGAGGGAACGTCTAGATTGTTGTCGGTTTCTTTTTTCGAGTCATCTTTACAACCAACAAGAAGAATAAAAAATAGAAATGGAAGAAGTGTCTTCATAAATGAGTTTGGAATTTAGCCTCTAAAAATAACGAAACATAATCGTACGGCACAATATCCCATTTTTTCTTTTAGGTTATCTGTTTTTATAGAATTCTCTTTAGTTTGGCCAACATGATTAGCTCGCTTTTGTTTTTTCCAGCAAAAGCACTAGCAATAGCATTTGCAGTGTCCCAAATTATTTTTTTTCTCTCTTCAGTAAAAAGAGCAGGATGAGCTTTTTTATAGTCAGCAAAACTGTCGAAGCAATCATTTGCATCTAATTGTTCATAATCAAACCAGTCAAAAACCACTTCAATCTGGCTAACGGCATTCGAGTTAAACTGGTCTTTTGAACTGTCAAGTTTCTTCCATTCAGAGGAAACTAAATCTTTTAAGGCTTTATACTCTTCTTCTTTAACCACTTTGTCTGCTGCAGCGATTGCATAAAATAACTCGCCCATTTTTTGGTAAAAAAGCAACTTTGGTTTATCCATTGCATCCATATCATTCAAGTATTAATTTGTTTTGAAAGGGTAAAGCTACCCTGAATATTCTTGGATTTTTATGATAATAATCAGCTCGGTTAAAATGTTTAATTTTCCTATTTTTGGAGCATGAAGGTTTTTGCCGAAAGAAAGAGCGATATATTTAGAATCCTATCCCAAGCTATCTCCGAGGGAATAGTAATTGTAAACCAAAAACAAGAGATTGTGGCTTCTAATGACGCCGCCGATAGAATGTTTGGATATGAATCTGATGAACTCGTTGGTAAAAATCTAAATGTCCTTATCCCTCAAACTTATCATAAGAATCACGTAGCCCAAGTTGACTCCTTTATGGAGCGTAACAATCCACGACAAATGGGGCATGGATCTAATCTTTATGGTAAGAGAAAAGACGGAAGTATTTTCCCAGTTGAAGCGGGATTAAACCCGTTTAAAGTTGATGAAGACAGATTTGTAATGGCTTTGGTTACAGATATTTCTGTTCGAAAAAGTCAGGAAAAGCAAATTGTTGACCTCAATACAGACCTGGAACGTCGCATAGAAGAACGCACAGCCGAACTGAAAAAGAGCGTTAAAGAGCTTCGTGATGAGGTGGCAAAACGTAAAGCTGCAGAACATAAAATCTCAGAAGCACTTCGAAAAGAACGCGAGCTTGGAGAGTTGAAAACAAAATTCCTTTCGCTTGTGTCTCACGAGTTTAAAACTCCATTAAGTGGAATTCTTACCTCGGCTATTTTGGTGCAAAAATACACTCAAACAGAGCATCAGGAGAAAAGAGAAAAACATTTAAAAACCATTCAAAGCAAAGTTAAATATCTAAACCATATCCTTAACGACTTTTTATCTATAGAGCGTTTTGAATCTGGAAAAGCAACCTATAAGTTTGATAGTTTCCCTTTAAGTAAGGTGGTTAACGAAGTAATCTACAACTCAAATATGCTCCTAAAAGAAGGACAGCGCATTAACTATCCTGATAATATTGATGCAATTTCATTGACTTTTGATGAGCGAATTCTGGAACTTTCACTTACAAACTTGCTCAATAACGCTATTAAATATTCTCCAGAATATACAGTAATTGACGTTGTAGTCTCTGAAGAAAACGAATTTCTAAAGATTAAAGTAATAGACGAAGGCATCGGTATTCCTGAAAAAGAACAAAAATTTATCTTCAATCGCTATTTCAGAGCTGAAAATGCATTGTTAGATCAAGGAACAGGTATTGGACTAAATATTGTGCATAGTCACTTAGAAAGTTTAGGAGGGAATATTACTTTTGTGAGTGAGGAGAATAAAGGTAGTACATTCACAATTGCAATCCCTATCAGGAAATAAACTCTCAGAATATCTATAATTATGAAAACCCAACAGATTCTTTATCAACTTCAGGTTGGAACTGATTATATTTACGGAATAAAAATTAAAAAAAGCTAAACTTAATTCACCTGAATTTTTAGGAAGCACTACCCTAAAATACACCGAAAATCAAATTTTTATAATGAAAACTATTTTGCTTATTGAGGACGATTTAGCATTAAGAGAAAACACTGCAGAGTTATTAGAGTTGTCCGACTACAATGTAATTACAGCCCCTAATGGAAGAATAGGGATAGAAAAAGCAACGGAGTTTTTACCTGATATAATTATCTGTGATATAATGATGCCAGAAGTAGATGGATATGGGGTTTTGCAAGCTTTGTCTGCTGATAAAAGTACAAAACATATTCCGTTTATATTTCTAAGTGCTAAGACAGAACACAAAGAAGTGCGTCGCGGAATGGATATGGGGGCCGACGATTATCTAACAAAACCTTTTGATGAAGATGAGTTACTTAGTGCAATACAAAGTAGATTAGCAAAGGCCACAATTTTAGAAATGCGTAATGCATCCAATAACCAAGAAGATCCTAAGCCTGATGATAGCCTGCGTAATCTAAACCAATTGAAAAATTATTTTTGTGATGAAGGGCAGGAACTGAAATTCAAAAAAGGTGAAACGATATATCGCCCAGGAGATCACTCAAATAATCTCTATCTAATTTTGAAAGGTGTCGTGAAAACCCACACCATGGATGACCACGCCAAGGAATTGATAACTGGATTATATAAAGCTGATGATTTTTTAGGCTTCACTTCATTGGAAGATAATGTTCCCTACACCGAAACAGCTACTACACTCGAAGAGGCAGAACTTGTTGCGCTTTCAAAAACCTTTGTGAGAGATATACTGTTGCAGAGCCAAGACGTTACTCTTGAGCTTATGAATCTCCTTGCCGATAACCTTACTGAGGTTAAAGACCAATTAGTACGTATGGCCTATAGCTCTGTTAGAAAAAAGACGGCTAGAACCATTCTTCAATTTGTAGAATTGATGGATACAAAAGAAGATCAACCAATCCGTATTTCACGTAGCGATCTAGCAACCACCGCTGGTATTGCAACCGAAAGTTTAATCCGAACTCTTTCCGATTTTAAAAAGAATAAACTTATAGAAATTGAAGGACGTGATATTAAAGTTATAGATGCCGAGGGATTGTACAACATGGAGTAAAAGGAAGGCGTTTAGATAAATTTTTACTCTCTAAAACCACCTCCTATATCTATCTTTAATACTTCAGTAATCATGAGTATATAGTTGAACTTGAGTCTTATTAATTACTGATTTAAAAACTGATTTTTGTCATTTATTGTACAGAACTATACCAATACATTTGCGGTAAGTTTTTGATACAATGAAGAATATATTAATTCCGACGGATTTCTCAGAAAATTCTCAGAATGCGATAAGGTATGCTTTAGATTACTTTGCCGACATTCCTGTGAATTTTTATATCCTTCATGTTTCTCTAAAAACGCCTTTCCTCAAGCAGCATAAAACGGAAGCACTCCTCGAGATTTCAGGAAACAGTGAGCCTGTTTACAATCCATCTATACAACTTCAAAGCCAAATAGAAACCTGTAAACTACTATCAAAAAACTCATTGCACGAGTTTTATCCTATAATTGAAAACTCACTTTTGGTAGAAGCTATCCGTAAACAAATAGTCGAAAAAGAAATCGATCTCATTCTAATGGGAACTAAAGGAGACTCCCCAAGTAGTTCTGATGAAATGGGAAGTAATACCTATGAAGTTATCACTAAAGTTCAATGTCCAATAATTGTTGTTCCAGAAGATTCAAACTTTAATGGAATTAAGAATATTGCTTTTGTGACGGACTATAATAGCCTATACAGAAGTAAGGTGATAAGTACACTTTCTAATGCTCTCAGTCTGCACAACACACCCTTAAGGGTGCTAAATATTAGAGCTGAAAACGCAAATTTAACTCCAGCTCAAATAGACAACAAAGGTTTTCTTCATCATTTTTTTAAAGAAACAAGACATAGTTTTCATATTTTAGAAAATATAAATTTAGAAACAGGAATTCAGGACTTTGTAGATACTTGGGAAATAAGCATGGTAGCAATTCCGGCAAAAAATCTAAACTTTATTCAACGACTAATGTTGAGGCCTGCATCAGGAAACATCAACTATCATAGCGAAGTGCCATTTCTGGTTTTGCATGAATGATAAAAAGTATTTAATTCCTTTCAGATAGCTTAAAGTGTTGAGTGTCGGGTGTTTATTTTATTGAGATAAGTTTTCCTACCCATAAAGACTTTAGTTTTAAATTATTAAATCACAAGTTGTAAATGTTGGGTCTTTCACAACTTTTTTCATTAAATTTACGAATAGCCGATTGTGCTATATAAAAATGAACAATCGTCTGCGTTCAATTGACTTATATCATATTTACTTTCTTGTTAAATAGCTATCTTTACTCTGAACATTATAACTGAAGTGCAATGCGTAAAATATTAATTCCTACCGATTTTTCTAAAAACTCTTTAAATGCAATTAAATATGCCACAGAGCTATTTAAGCATGGTCCAACAGATATTTACCTTCTTCATTCTTTTTATGATGAAGTGTATGAAGCTAAATCAAGTTTGCCAAATGCTGTTTTTCAAGATTTGAAAGATAATATGATGAAAAAGAAGGAAGCTGAACTAGAATCCTTGAAAAAAGAGATTTTCTCATTTTCGCCAAACCCAAAACACACTTTACAAACAATCGTTGAGTTTCGCCTATTGGTAGACTCTGTTAACGATTGGGTGGATAAAGAAAATATAGATGTTGTGGTTATGGGAACCAAAGGAAAGACTTCCGATAAACTATTGACCTTTGGAAGTAACACTCTTCAAGTTATTAAATATGTAAAATGTCCTGTATTGGCTATTCCATCAGGCTATAGTCCATCAACATTAGAGAATATCCTGTTTTCAACAGATTATATGATGCCGTATAAGCGTAGAGAATTGAGATTGTTATCGAATATGGCGAAAAATTTTGCAGCACACGTTGATTTCCTCTATGTGTCAAAATTTGAAAACTTATCCTTGCGACAGCTTGATAATCAAGCTTTCCTGGAAGCAACCTT
This sequence comes from Aequorivita sp., assembly GCA_035307265.1. GTDB lineage: Bacteria > Bacteroidota > Bacteroidia > Flavobacteriales > Flavobacteriaceae > Aequorivita. Next base: position 1,615 of record DATGMT010000004.1, on the reverse strand, counting down.
TGCTGATAATCACGTAGGGTTTCATCAAATAGATGATGAAGGAGTAGCTCAAGCAATAAACAACTTTATAATTAAAAAAGAAGTGGATATGCTTGTGATGACTAATACTCGCCATTCATACCTAGAAAACATACTTTATCAATCAACCATAGAAAAAATAGGGCTGCAAATAGATATTCCATTTTTGGTACTTCAAAATTTGCCCCGTTAAAATCATAAAACCATCTATGAAAAGAATTCTCGTTCCAACAGATTTTTCAAACAGTGCATACTCGGCTCTTGTCTATGTGTCTAAACTATATGCAGGAGAATCAGTTCACTTTACAATACTTCACTCCTTCGAGTCTGAAGTAAGTCAATTAACAAGCAGAATAGACGTTGGCCGTTCTGATGGAGTGATTGAAAAACTTCACAACCAAACAGACAAAGAGGGAGAGAAATTAATTGAGAGTATTAAGAACGACGTTGTAAAAGGATCTCACACCTATGAAATGGTTTCAACACCAACGCCAATAACAAAGTCAATTAATAAAATTGTTGAAACTGAAGAGATTGACCTTGTAGTAGTAGGGAGTAAAGGCCGTACGAGCGTCGAAGGTTTACTGATGGGAAGTACAACCGTCGCTATTACAGATAAACTTGTAGGCTGCCCTCTGTTAATCGTGCCTCACGATGTATATTTTGTTGTACCATTGCAAATCGCATTTTCATCAGATTATAACGAGTTCTATAAATTGTCTAAAATGAAACCTATCACCAGACTCGTTAGGCATTACAAATCTATAATACATATTGTTCATGTTGGAGCAGAGAAGGACTTAAACTTTGTACAACAAGAAAATTTAGAAAAGTTTAGAAATGATTTATCCGAATATGATGTTGAATTCCATTTTATTCCTAAGTCAGATAAAATATCAAGCACACTACATAATTTTATAGACAGTCACAATATTGATTTATTTTCCTTAATTTATCACAAACACGCATTCATTAAAAAACTTTTCCGCGAACCCGTGGTTAATAGAGTAGGAGAGCATGAACATGTACCTACTTTGGTAATTCCAGTTAGATATAAGTAATATTTAAAACAAGAATCATGAAACAAAGAATTTTAATACCTACCGATTTTTCAAAAAACGCTTTCAATGCTATTCAATATGCAATGAGGCTATTCGAAACTGAGAAATGTGAATTCTTTATACTGCATTCACACTATCTATCGGGGTATTCTAAAGATAATTTGTTGATTCCTGAACCGTCTAAAGCTGCACGTAAAGCTGAAGATGAAAAAGCTAAAGTAAGAATGGATAAGCTGAAAGTTCAAATGGAGCACTATCAAAGCAATAAAAACCATAGCTTTAAGTATTTAAGCGAGTTTGGATCCTTTTATGACGTAATGAAAAAAACAGTTGAAAGAGAAGATATTCAACTTGTTGTTATGGGAACTCAAGGACAAAGCGATAAAAGAACTGTTATTGTAGGTAGCAACGCAGTGAACATAATGGAGAAAATTAGAGCATGTCCTGTATTTGCTATTCCTGTTAATGCTCGGTTTAAAGAGCCAAATGAAATTGTTTTTCCAACAAGCTTCCGAACTCATTATAAACTAAAAGAA
>DATGMT010000003.1:0-15900 GCA_035307265.1 Aequorivita sp. | reverse complement strand
AGCGAGACCAGTTCCAACTACAATAATATCTATATTACGTTTATTGGCAGGGTTAACGAGATTTACTTCGTTTTTATGTTTTGTCCACTTATCTGCTAAGGGTCCTTTTGGGATTTTTGAATCTAATATTGACATAGCGTTAAATTTCGTGGTGATTATTGATTAAGATGTAAATAAAGCGCAATGAAAATAAATCCTAAGGGAATAAATATTGCGTAAAACTTCGTGAATCCTTTCAAGCCTTTTGAAAATTTGTTGTTCCAACCCATACTTTGGAAAGACGAAGAGAATCCGTGCCATAGGTGTAGCGCTAGCAACACAAAAGACAGGCAGTAAAATCCTGTACGCATTGGATTTTGAAACTTCTGAACCAAGTCTGGGTAATAACGAGTGGCATCCATCGGGTGGCTTTCAACATATTTATGAACTATTTCTGGAAACCAGAAGTCATAGAAATGCAACCCTAAAAATGCCAAAATAACAGCACCACTGATTATCATGTTGCGTGATACCCAAGTGGAATTGTTATTTCCTTTAAAAGATTGGTACTTAATACTTCTAGCACCACGGTTTTGAATTTCAAGAACAAACCCCATTACGAAGTGAAAAATCACTCCAAAAATCAATAGTGGTTGTGCGAGAAATTGAACAAAAAAGTTGTGCCCCATAAAATGAGACAATTCATTAAATGTTGCAGGATCTATAACCGATGTAAAGTTAATGATAAAGTGTTGCGCCAAAAATATGACGAGAAACAAGCCCGAAAGAGCCATTGCAACTTTTCGTGCAATTGAAGAGGTTAGTATTGCCATTATTATTTAATTTCTAGAATAGTTCTACAAAAATACACTTGAAAGTGGATGTTGCCAAACATTCTACCCGCTTTGGAAGCTATTTAGAATTGATTTAAATACAAAGTGGTCTTAAAAATATAAATTTAGTCAAAACGAGCTTTAAAACGAGTAATACATAGAAAACAGAAACTCAAAAAAAGATCCATTTTATATGGAAAACACATTCTCTTATATCCCAATTAATATTGTAGTTTTAAATGCTATTTCGAATTAATAAAAATATGCAAACAGACAAAAAGCTTCATTGGGAAAACATTTATCAAACTAAAGAACCTCATCAAGTTAGTTGGACTCAAGATATTCCCGCCACTTCTCTTGACTTAATTAAAGCTTGCCATCTTTCTAAAAGATCAAAAATCATTGACATTGGTGGTGGCGACAGCCTTTTAGTGGACTTTCTGCTGGATTTAGGATATAAAAATATATCTGTTTTAGATATTTCTGAAACAGCTTTAGAAAAAGCAAAAAAGCGATTGGGAAAACGAAAACATGAAGTGAATTGGATAGTTTCAGATGTTACCGATTTCAAACCAAACGAAAGCTATGATTGCTGACACGATCGAGCGACTTTTCATTTTCTAACAGAAAAAGAAGACATAAACACTTATAAGGAAATAGTAAATAAAAGCATCAAGGTAGGTGGCAGTCTTATAATTGGAGCATTTTCAGAGGATGGACCAGAAAAGTGCAGTGGGATACCGATTACTCAATATAGTGAAACCACTTTAAAAACAGCTTTTTCACAGTCTTTTAAAAAGAATGAGTGCATTCGAGTGGATCACACAACACCTTTTAATACCACTCAAAATTTCGTATTCTGTAGGTTTAACAAGTTAGCTTAACTTTATATCAATACTTTGTTTAGTGAATTAATCTACATAGGACTATCTTTTAACTTTTTCAGAAAAATAAAATCATGGTAAATTTTCAAAATCAGCATCCAGCAGATATTGCAGAAAGATTCACAGAATTAGATAGAAACGAGAGAAATCTTTCTTTCTTAATGCTTCCTTCTGAAAAGAAAAATCAAGTCTTTAAATTCCTTCGTCCCCAAATTCAAATTGAAATAATAAAATCTTTGGGAACCAAGGAACTTTCAGAGGTGTTAAACAACTTACCTCCAGATAATAGAACTCAATTATTTGAAAATTTCCCAGACCACTTAATAAAATCATCTATCAACCTCCTCAATCAAGAAGAGAAGGAAATTGCTTTAAATTTAATTGGATATGAAAAGGACAGCATTGCAAGATTGATGACGCCACATTACATTCAGACTAAAAGAGAGTCAACTGTTGGTCAAGTTTTGTCACACATTAAAGAAGTAGGTAGAAAAGCAGAGACCCTCAACTTTGTTTACGTGGTTGATGAAAACAACGTTCTTATCGATGACCTTCGGATAGGCGAGTTATTGATGGCCGAATCCACAACAAAGATCTCGGAATTAATGGATGAGCACGTTACGGCTATTTCCGCTACAACCTCTATAGAGGAAGCCTTAGATATTTTCGACAAATACGATCGCTCTGCTCTTCCTATAATCACCAAAGCTGGTGTATTGGTTGGAATAGTAACGTTTGATGATATTTTAGATAGAATTCAAAGACAAACCACAGAAGACATCCACAAGTTTGGTGGTACTGAAGGCTTAGAGATGTCATACACCCAATCATCTCTTTTAGAACTTGTACAAAAAAGAGCGGGTTGGTTGGTGATTTTATTTTTCGGTGAAATGCTTACAGCTTCGGCAATGGGCTTTTTTGAGGGTGAAATAGAAAAAGCAGTGGTGTTAGCTCTATTTGTACCCTTAATAATCTCAAGTGGAGGAAACTCCGGATCTCAAGCCGCATCGCTTATTATCAGAGCCATGGCGTTGAAAGAACTAAAGTTAAAGGATTGGTGGTATGTAATGAAAAGAGAACTTATGTCGGGTTTTGTTTTAGGAGCAATTCTTGGAATTATAGGTTTTGGAAGAATTTTTGTTTGGCAATGGTTAGGAATATATGACTACGGTGAGTTTTGGCTTCATGTAGCCCTTAGCGTTTCAGTATCATTAGTTTTCATTGTTCTTTGGGGAACTTTGTCTGGTTCGTTAATCCCATTTATCCTAAGAAAAATTAATCTTGATCCAGCAACAGCTTCGGCACCATTTGTAGCTACTTTAGTTGACGTTACAGGAATCATCATCTATTTCACTATAGCAGCGTTCTTTTTAGCAGGAAAACTTCTATAGAGTTTAAAACAATTAACTCGTTAAAAGTACGCTCTTAACTGAACACTTCCAGTATGCACAACCTTAGTAGTTTCACTCTTTCTGCCAAAATAGGATAGGTTTGCATCTAAGTATTTGGTGATTCGTTTTTGGAAAAGCATTCTCCAAGTAAAGTTTGTTCCTGGCTGTAATCCCTCTAACATTTGATATGCAACAGGAGAGTATGCATTGCCTTTAAACTCGTTGTTGATATAATTAAACTCTCCGTTTATAGAGATTTTCTCGGCGTTGGAATAGGCAAAGGAAAAACCTAAAGTCTGTTGGCTCAACCTCTCACTTTCCCCGAGTTGATTTTGATTTCTTTTGAAATTGTAAAAAACATCAAAGCGGGTTTGTTGATTTAGCAAATATGATAGTTTGGGGTTGACCTCTTGAAATTCAAGTTCGAAGTTTCTATTTTGAAAGTTCTCAGAAAAACTCTCGTTAGTACCTATGGCACCTTTAATATTCATCAACCAAATCTCCCAGAATTTATGACTAAAGTTTAACTGATGGCTATTTAATTTATTGCGTTGTAAACCTATAGCTAATAAATTATCATTGGAAGTTGACATAAATGTATAGCTAGTTGTATAGCGTTGTTTTCCTCGATTAAAGAACAATGCATTTCTAAAATTGAGTGTTAGCCCAAGTTGATCATCTCCACCATCTTTAAAAGGATTAATATTGAATCCGTCGTTTCTTCGTTTCACCTTTCTATCTAATATATAGGACGTTTGATTATAGAAATACGAGAGTAGTTTTAGGAATCCTTCCTTATTAGACCAGTTCTGTGGGTTTAGGGTTAGGGTTTGGCTAAATTTATTTTGGCGAATTTTAAGAAAGACTTGGTTTGGCAAAAGAACCCTAATGTATTCTGCTTGATCTGGGAACTGAGCTATTTCAAACTCTTCCAATTCCTGAATACCGTTATTATTGTAATCAATCCACATATAAACCCCTTGGCCTGGATCGGTTTTCACATACGTATATTCCTGTTGTGGCACCACTCCATTATTAGTCTCTAAAGCGGTATTCCAATGGATTCCTCGATTGAAAAACGACTGATTATATAGAATGCGCGAGTTTAATGATCGTTCTATTTCTGTTTCGCGACTCTGCATACCCACAGGAACGCTTAAACCATTTCCAGCAGAATAGCCTTCATATTTAACGGTGCGATAGTTTGCAAATGCCGAAAGCTGAGTATTTTCAGAATTAATTAATCTCGATTTTAAGTAGTATGTGTTTGAAGAATTCACCTTTTGCAAACGATTATTTCGAACACTATCATTTACTCTAAAGTTATATCCTGCTTCAACAAATACATTTGTACTATCTCCAATTCCAGAGAAAATTTCAAAAGAGCTAAATTTCTGACTAACGGGCGAAAGGCTATCGCCTCCCACTTCTTTGATTCGGTTATCCTCTACCGCAATTTTTCCACCAATCCATGCCTTTTTCAAAGCATATACAGTAGTGTTGTTCAGCCTGAAGAATTCAGAAGAAATAGAATCTGATTTGCTATCCAACATACTCCCGTGGGTAGTTATTCTAAGTTTATTTAATTTGATTTCTGATGCGATTAAATGGCGTGTTCCATTAAAGTTTTCAGAAAAGTTTAAGTTTTGAATTTCATAACGGCCGCCACCAATTTTAGGGTGAGAAACCTGAACACCAGAAGTTAAAAATCTTTGATCTCCCAAAGGATCAACCAAGTTCCAATCTCGATTAAACTCTACATTATAAAGCCTTTCAATGGTTTCAAAATTATTTTGAACATAGTCTAAAGATCCGTAGGCGTCTACTTTCAAACTATCTTTAGCAGTCAAGATTCTTTGTTTTAGCGCTAGTCTTCCAGCGAACCCAACATTATCTTCATTATCGATATTGCTAAACAAGTTTTGATCATGATTACTGGCAGCAACTTCAAAATCAATCAACGTTTTTTCAGATGGGTGATAGCTACCATTCACACCTCCTACTTGGAGTTTCATGGGTGGATTTAGTCTAATAACGGGATCGTAATTTCCTTGTTTCACTCCATTTACGCGTGGAGCATATTCATATATTCTACTGATAGCGTTTTGCTCACTAATTCGATAATCTCCATTGTTTTCGCCTACCAAAGTAAAGCGAACATTGAAAAGTTCATCTTCAGGATTATTTGAATATACAAACACTTCTTGGCCATTTATAAATTCCTTTTTATAAAGAATTTTATTCTCAGAATACGTGTCGGGAATAGCCGAGGGTGCAATCATTAAATCTCTGTCATTACCTGCTGCTTGAAGAATTGCCACCTGTTCTTCGGTAAGATTTTGCTGTAAAGGTTGGTTTTTTGCGTCATTTTCGGAGTAAATATAGACCCCTAGATCGAGTTTTTCGCTAATATAATCTGCGCCACCATAGCCAATAAACCGAGTGTAGTTTCTATCGGTAAATTGATACTCAACCAATATCCTCATGTTTGCTGTAATAGGATAGGTTGGATTGAATTTTATTTCGCCAGCATTATAATCGATTACATAGTCCTCATTTTCTCCTCGTTTTAGAAGAAGTCCGTTCACATAAACCCTTTCACTTCCTGAGACCACAAGAATATAGAGCTCGCCATTGGGCCCGACTAATTTATAAGGCCCTTGGTTACCTTCTTGTCCAATAAATTCACTTTTCGAGAAAATTCCTTTAACCAAAGCGCCTGATCCATAGACGTTTATTTTTGAACCATCTGCGTTATTAAATGTTCCTCCAAGAGAAATCCCCTGCACTTTCTTTGTGAAACGGCCAAAATAGCTTCTTGTATTTTGAAGATCGATATCACCTGCACGTATATTCCAGTTATCGCCAAAAAGCTCGATGAAGATTTGATCAAATTCATTTAAGCTTTGGGAGTATCCACCTTCTTGTGTTGGGATATTTGCATCTTGAATCGATGCTCTAATAGATACTTTATCGCTAAGTCTTCCTGTTATTTGTAGGTCAAGCTCACTATTAACCACAACATTTTGGTTGTTACCAATAGTAATACCTCTTGAAATGCTCCCCGAAGTATTTAATCCATCGAAGGGTGTGAATTGATTTTTGTTTGTGCTTTGTTGAAGTGAATATAGTTTATCGATTCCCCCTGTGTTTTCAACAATCATATTTTTATCTAGAGAAAAATACTCGCGAGTTAAAAATTTGGGATATTGGAAATATTCTATTGTAAGAGAGTCTTGTTGTTGTATTAGCTCTTCGGAGAAATAAACAACCCCTTTCTTAAAGTCGATTCGGTATGTGAAAGGATTGGGTGAAGCTCCGGTTTCATTTGAAATTTGAAACCGCTTAGGGTTTATTCCTGCACTGTCTAAAACAACTGTATCTTTTACAGCAACCTTAACTTTTCTATAGTTTGAGGTCGCGTCCTGGGCAAAACCCACAACAGTTAGAAAGAAGAATACAATAAACAGGGAAAACCTCATCAACTATACAACTAAATACGCTTGTTTTTATTTTATGGCGAATGCTTCGACAACCTGTCAAAAGTAACTAAATCAACAAAGAATGACGGCTCTTTATTGTTTATAGGACGTTAGTTTTTTTTAACTTGTTCGCTTTATAAAAATAACTGTACATAGTATAATGAAAATTATCTCATACAACGTAAACGGAATTCGCGCAGCGATGCGAAAAGGCTTTATAGATTGGTTAAAAGCTGCCAATCCCGACGTCATTTGCATTCAAGAAACCAAGGCCCATAAAGAGCAAGTGGACGTAGAAGAAATTGAGGCTGCAGGATATCCATACCACTATTGGTATAGTGCCGAAAAAAAAGGATATAGTGGTGTTGCTATCTTTTCAAAAATTAAACCCAATCATGTTGAATACGGTTGTGGTATTGACTATATGGATTCTGAAGGGAGAACTATTCGATTGGATTTTGACAACTGTTCTGTGATGAGTCTATATATGCCAAGCGGAACCAACATAGATCGTTTGGAGCTCAAGTTTACTTTTATGGATGATTTCAGAACATATATTGATGAATTAAAGACTAAAATTCCGAATCTCATCATTTGTGGAGATTATAATATTTGTCATAAAGCCATAGACATTCACGACCCTATTCGCAATGCGAAGGTTTCCGGATTTCTTCCAAATGAAAGAGAGTGGTTAGACAATTTCATTAATAGTGGATTTATAGATAGTTTCAGGTTTTTCAATAAAGAACCTCACAATTACACTTGGTGGACCTATCGCGCAAACGCTCGGAACAATAACAAAGGTTGGCGCATTGACTATAACATGGTAGCCGAACCACTTAGTGACAATATAAAACGTGCAATTATTCTGTCGGAAGCAAAGCATAGTGATCATTGTCCGTTGTTGGTAGAAATGGAGTTTTAATTCAATATTAGTTTTCTGACTCTATTTTAAGATTCCGTTATCCTTGGCTGAACTGTGTTTTATGTTTTGATCAAGCACAAATAAAATAGCATAAAAAAACCTCACTAGTTTTTAAAACCAGTGAGGTTAATTTTTAACTTCTCTTAAATTTCCCTTTGGGATTAAAAAGGTTTACAGATCAAACTTAATTCCTTGTGCCAGTGGCAACTCGGTTGTATAGTTGATTGTATTTGTTTGTCTACGCATATAGATTTTCCAAGCGTCGCTTCCGCTTTCGCGTCCGCCTCCAGTTTCTTTTTCTCCACCGAAAGCTCCACCAATTTCAGCACCTGAAGTACCGATATTTACGTTTGCAATTCCACAGTCACTTCCTGCGTGAGATAGGAAACGCTCTGCTTCACGAAGATTGTTGGTCATAATAGCAGAAGAAAGCCCTTGAACAACTCCGTTTTGAAGTTCGATTGCATTTTCTACTTCACCACTGTACTTCATCAAGTAAAGAACAGGAGCAAATGTTTCATGTTGAACAATTTCGTAGCTGTTTTCAGCTTCAGCGATAGCTGGTTTAACGTAGCATCCACTTTCGTAGCCTTCTCCTTCAAGAACACCACCTTCAACGATAATCTTACCACCTTCTTCTACAACTTTTTTCAGTGCATGTTGGTAGTTTTTAACTGCATCTTTATCGATAAGCGGTCCAACGTGATTGTTTTCGTCAAGTGGGTTCCCTATTCTAAGTTGTTTGTATGCATCGACAATTGCATCTTTTACTTTGTCGTAGATACTATCGTGAATGATTAGTCGTCTTGTTGAAGTACATCTTTGTCCTGCAGTTCCAACAGCACCGAACACAGCTCCAATCACAGTCATTTTGATATCAGCATCTGGAGTAACGATAATTGCGTTGTTTCCCCCAAGTTCAAGTAGAGATTTTCCTAATCTTTTTGCTACAGCTTGTGCAACAATTTTCCCCATTCTAATAGATCCTGTAGCAGAAACTAAACCAACTCTATTGTCGTTAGTCATGATTTCACCTAATTTATAATCACCGTTTATCAAGCAAGATATTCCTTCTGGAAGGTTATTGTCTGCAAAAACTTTTGCTGCAATTTTCTGACATGCGATTCCACAAAGTGGTGTTTTTTCTGAAGGTTTCCAAACGCAAACGTCTCCACAAATCCAAGCTAGAGCAGTGTTCCAAGCCCAAACTGCAACTGGGAAGTTAAATGCTGAAATAATTCCAACAACTCCTAGTGGGTGGTATTGCTCATACATTCTATGTCCTGGACGCTCACTGTGCATGGTCAATCCATGAAGCTGACGAGAAAGTCCCACAGCAAAGTCACAGATATCGATCATTTCTTGAACTTCTCCAAGACCTTCTTGGTAGCTTTTCCCCATTTCATAGGAAACCAATTTTCCAAGAGGTTCTTTTAGTCTTCTTAGTTCTTCTCCAAACTGGCGAACAATCTCACCACGTTGTGGAGCTGGCTTCAATCTCCATTCTTTAAAAGCTTCGGTAGCTGTTACCATCACTTTTTCATAATCTTCTTTTGAAGTAGCTGTAACTTTTCCAACTAATTTCCCATCTACGGGAGAATATGAAGAAATTTCTTCTCCGTTAGAAAACCAATCGCTTCCTGTTGAAGTACCAAGGTTTGTATCTTTAATTCCTAATTTTTCCAATGCTTCATTAATCCCGAAGCTAGTGGTTGTTGCTTGCATATATTTATTTTTTTTATTCAAAAAATTTTCAAGGTGCAAAGGTACGTAATGCACTGAAGAATCTAAAATGAAACGGTATCTGATTGATAAATACGTTGTTAATCTGTCGTAAATCGCGGGTCTGTTTCCATCACGGTTCCGCATTTATTACAGGTTCGCAAATCTTCACTTGAGTAGAAGTCTTTAAAATGCTTCAGAAAGTCCGTTTCAATATTATTTAAAGGAAAGTAAACCTCATGTAATTTATTATTACAATTATCGCAGAACCAAAGCAGTCCATCTTTTCCGTCTAAATCGACACGTTTTCTTTCAATCACCAAACCAATAGAGCCTTCACTTCTACCTGGGGAATGAGGTACTTTTGCAGGATGAAGATACATATCACCTGGTCCTAACTCCATTATTTTTTTCTCGCCGTCTTCTTGAATAGCTACCTGAATGTTTCCTTCTATCTGATAAAAAAGTTCTTCGGTTTCGTTATAGTGGTAGTCTTTACGAGCGTTTGGACCAGCAACAATCATAACTATATAATCACCAGATTCTACATATAGATTTTTATTTCCTACAGGTGGTTTTAGTAATTCTCGATTTTCTTCTATCCACTTATTTAGGTTGAAAGGTTTTTTAATTGCCATTGTTTGTATCTTTAACAGATTAGTAAAAATACAGCAAAATGCTTAAAACCAAAAACGAACGACCATGATTAAAATTTTCACTTATGTTTTCGCAATCCTTCTGCTTGTTGGATGCCAAAACAATAAAACCTTAACTGCTGAGACCGTCAAGGATTTAGAAGTTAATTCTGACAATGTAGAAAACTTTGGAATTATCATTCACGGTGGAGCTGGCACAATCAAAAAGGAATACATGAGTGATTCGTTGGAAAACGTTTATAAGGATAAATTAAAAGAAGCTATTTCTGTTGGTCATGAAATTTTAAAAAACGGCGGCACTTCGATGGAAGCTGTGACCCGAACCATAAATATATTAGAAGATTCGCCACTATTTAATGCTGGAAAAGGTTCTGTTTTCACTCATGAAGGATCTAATGAACTCGATGCCTCAATTATGGATGGAAAAACACTTAACGCAGGAGCAGTAGCAGGTGTAAAACACATAAAAAATCCTATAGACCTCGCTAAAGACATTATGGAAAAAAGTCCTCATGTAATGCTTTATGGCAGTGGTGCTGAGAAATTTGCACAAACTCTAAACTACAAGATGATGGACCCTTCCTATTTCTATACTCAAGATAGATATGAGTCTTTACAGCGTATTTTGAAAGATGAAAACAAAAAAGTGTCGTCTGTAAATCCCCTTGTCAACGATTCTAAATTTGGAACCGTGGGTTGTGCGGCACTCGACAAACACGGCAATCTTGCTGCAGGAACTTCAACTGGTGGAATGACAAACAAACGTTGGAATCGGATTGGAGATTCGCCCATAATTGGAGCAGGAACCTATGCAAACAATGCTACCTGTGCTGTTTCGTCAACAGGTTGGGGTGAATTCTTTATTCGTTCGGTTGTGGCTTATGACATTTCTGCCCTAATGGAATACAAAGGAATGAGCCTACAAGATGCAGCGAAAGAAGTAATACATAATAAAGTAGCACCAATGGGTGGAGATGGCGGAATTATTGCCATTGATAAAGATGGAAATATGGCTATGGAATTTAACACTCCAGGAATGTATAGAGCTTCAATGAACTCGAAAGGAGAATTAGTAATTGGCCTATATGAAGAAATTGAATAATTTTTCACACAAGCACTTCCGTTCAGAAATATAAATTTTGGAATAGCAATTGTTAAATACACTATTTTCGATTAAATTTAAGTTCAAATAAACTAACTGACCATGAAGTTTTTCCGCACACTTTGCTTTCTCACATTAACTATAATCATAGCCTCTTGTTCTTCTAAAAGCGAGCATACAGAAACCGACAATCTCTTTAAATTTAAAGAATACATATCCTATAACACCTATGGAAATCAATCGGTTACTACAGAAATTACAGTTGGATTAGCACAGCCACTTGAGCAATTTGATTTAACACAAGAACTGACTCCTTCAGAATATTTAGATATTTCTCCCAAAACTCCTGGAAGGCTTGTTATTAAGAATGGAAACACACTCATTTTTGTTCCTTCCGAAAACTTAAAATCGGATACAGAATATTTGGTAACTGTTAAGTTAGAAAAGCTTTATAAAGATATTTCTAAAGAATTTAGGACCTATACTTTTAGCTTTAAAACCATCCAGCCTAATTTCAAGATTGACATAGAAAAACTACAATCTTATGATAAAAACTGGCAGTATCTTGAGGGAGCTGTAGAAACTTCTGATATTATTTCTTTAGAAAATGCCAAACAATTAGTTTCTGCTTCGCAAAACAAACAAGACTTAAAGCTTCAATGGAATGATGAAGTTGCCGACGGACAATATTTTGGATTTAGAATTGATAGTATTTCTAGGAAAGTAGAAGACTCTGAAATTCTAATAAAATGGGATGGAAAAGCAATTGGAGCAGATAATAAAGGTGAAAATACTTTTTTGATTCCAGGGTTAAACAACTTTACGATTGTAGGTGTAAACAGTATTATGGCACCATCGGCCATGTTGAGCATCAACTTTTCTGATCCGCTGAAGGAAAATCAAGACTTTGCTGGATTAGTAGTTATTGACAACACATTGGACTTGCAATATGAAGTCGACGGTAACGTACTCAATGTATATCCTCCAAACCGAGTGGTTGGCGACGTAAAAGTCACGGTTTTCAATGGAATTAAAAACAAAGAAGGCTACGGACTAAAGAAAGAATTTTCAGAAATGGTTTCTTTTGAACAATTGAAACCTGATATAAGGTTGATTTCAAAAGGCGTTATACTTCCCAATTCAACGACTACCCCAATTTATTTTGAAACTGTTAACCTTTCAAAAGTAGACATTCGCGTAATTAAGATATTTGAAGAAAACGTAATGCAGTTTCTTCAAGGCAACAATCTAGATGAAAACGACACCTATGACATACGTCGCGTTGGACGAAGAGTTGCTAAAAAAACTATTGATTTAAACTCAAAAAGTACAGATAACAATGGGGTTTGGAAAGCCTACGCCATTAATCTCTCGGATTTTTTTAAAACAGACCCTGGAGCAATTTATCAACTCGAACTCAGTTTCAAAAAAGACTATATCACATACGACTGTACCGAATCAACTCCACAACAAGATGAAGATGAAGATGATTGGTATTATTCTGAAGACACTTCCGAAGATGAAGAAGCTCGTGAACAACGTTATTGGGACAATGAAATCTATGGTTGGAGAAAATACTCATACAACTGGAGAGAACAAGACAATCCTTGCCATCCCGCTTATTACAATAGCAGCAGAGTAATTAGCACAAACATACTTGGCTCTGATTTAGGGTTGATTGTGAAAAAAGGCGAAAATCGATCCTATCATTTTGTAACAACCAATCTTGCAACTGGAAAGCCAGAAGGCGGTGTAAATGTTCAGCTTTTCAACTATCAAAGACAAGCCGTTGGAAATGTAACAACAGGAAATGATGGATTAGGTCTTTTTGACGGAACCCAGAACGCTGCTTTTGCCATTGCTCAAAAAGGAAAAAACTATGCCTATGTAAAACTTGAAGATGGAAATTCACTTTCCATGAGCAATTTTGACGTTTCTGGGAAGAAACTTCAAAAAGGACTTAAAGGATATACTTATACCGAGCGAGGTGTATATCGACCAGGTGATAATATTCACTTTACATTTGTTCTAAACGACAAAGCTAACCCGCTCCCTAAGGATCATCCGGTAACACTTACTGTTTCAGATGCACGCGGAAAGCTCGTTCAACGATCTGTATTAAGCAAAAACACTTCAAATTTTTATTATTTCCCAATTAAAATAGATGAAACAGCTCCTACTGGAAATTGGAATGCTACAGTGACTGTTGGTGGTGCTCAGTTCAGTCACACAATAAAAGTTGCAACCATAAAACCCAATCGACTAAAGATCAATCTTGACTTTAAAAGGAAAGTCCTCGATGCGACAAGACCCATAGAAGGAACGGCTAATGCAATGTGGCTTCATGGTTCACCTGCAAGAGATTTAAAAATTGACATGACTGCAACATTGCAATCAACAAACACCCCTTTCTCCAAGTATCCTAAATACAATTTCACGGATCCTGTTAGGCGATTTGACAAGGTTGAAATCCCTCTTTTAGACAATAAGCTATCTTCAGAAGGGAAGATTTCATTCAACAAGAGTTTAGAAATTGGCAAAAATGCACCAGGAATGCTAAAAGCCACTTTCTTGACAAAAGTATATGAAGGTGGTGGTGATTTTTCTTTAGATGTTTTTTCTAAAGACGTAGCTCCATTTTCACATTTTGTGGGTTTAAGATCTCCTGAAGCACGTGAATACGGATCATATTATACAGATGAAAACACATCTTTCAACGTTATTAGCGTCAATGCTCAGGGAGAACCGTCGGGCAATCGAGAATTGGAAGTTAAGATCTTCCAGATTGAATGGCGTTGGTGGTGGAATCGCGGAGCAGACAATCTTTCAACTTATGAAAATTCGACTGTTCACCGTCCGATACGTGATTTCACAGTTACTACAAATGAAAGTGGAAAAGGAACGTTTACCATTAATGTTCCTGATAAAGATGGCGGAAGATATTTGATTAGAGTAATCGACAAACAATCGGGTCATGCAACAGGAAGAGTAGCTTATTTTTATAAAAACTGGTGGCAACGCCCTAGCGATGGCAACTCAGAAAGCGCCAAAATGCTTGTGTTTTCTTCAGATAAAGAAAAGTATTCTGTTGGCGAAGAAGCTTATATAACATTCCCTTCAGGTAGTGATGGACGCGCATTAATCAGTGTTGAAAATGGAACGGAAGTACTTGAAACACATTGGGTAGAAACTAAAAAAGGAGAAACTAAAGCAGCTATTAAAATTGTGGAAGAAATGGCTCCCAATATTTATGTGAACATTTCATTACTTCAACCGCACAGCCAGACCAAGAATGATTTACCAATGCGTCTTTACGGAGTAATTCCACTAACGATTGAAAACCCTGCAACAATACTTCACCCTAAAATATCAATGCCTTCTGTTTTAAAACCAGAAGACAAGTTTACAGTGAAGGTTTCTGAAGCAAACAGCAAACCGATGTCCTACACCCTTGCTTTAGTTGACGATGGATTACTCGATTTAACAAGGTTTAAAACACCCGACATTCACGATGCTTTTTATAGTCGTGAAGCGCTAGGCGTTAAAACCTTTGATATGTTTGATTACGTAATCGGTGCGTATTCTGGTAGTGTAGATAATATTTATGCAATTGGAGGAGGCGACGAAGCTTTAGGAGCCAAAAACAGAAAAGCCGAACGCTTTAAACCTGTTGTGCGTTTTCTTGGTCCTTTTGAATTAGAAGCAGGTAAAACAGCCAACCACGAAATCAGCATACCAAATTATATAGGGTCTGTAAGAACTATGGTTGTAGCTGGAAACAATACAAGTAGTGCATACGGGAATGCGGAGCAAACCACTCCTGTTAAAAAGCCATTGATGGTTTTGGCTTCATTACCAAGAAAGCTTTCTCCTGGCGAATCGGTTACGCTTCCTGTGACAGTATTTGCAATGGAGAATAAGATTAAGAACGTAAAAGTTTCGGTGAAAGTTGGAGAAAATCTCAAACCAAAAAATGGGACCTCCAAAACTGTTTCATTTTCGGAAGCAGGAGAACAAATTGTGAATTTTGAATTTGATGTTTCAACAGCTCAAGGCAAGGGAGATACTGTACAAACCATTGAGGTATCTGCTTCAGGACATGGAGAACAAGCCAGTTATAAGGTAGAAATTGACGTGGAAAATCCAAATCCAATCTCTCGTAAAACAACAGAAATTGTCTTAGATAAAAATGAATCTAAAACTATAGATTTCGAAACATTTGGAGTGCCCGAAAGTAATAGTGTAGCAATAGAATTCTCTACACTTCCACCCATTAACATCAACGACAGAATTGGTTATTTAAACTCTTATCCTTTCTACTGTTTAGAGCAAATAACCTCGATTGGTTTTCCTCAGCTTTATTTAGCAGATCTTTCTGATATCACAGCAAGCAAAAAACGAGAAGTAGAAACAACCGTCAAAGAGGTAATTCGTCGATTAGGAAATTATCAGCTAACCAATGGTGGTTTGGCATATTGGCCAGGCGAAAGAGAAGCAGATGAATGGAGCACGAGTTATGCTGGTCATTTTATATTAGAAGCTAAACAAAAAGGCTATGCTCCACCTATAAGTTTCGTTAACAATTGGTTGCGATTTCAACAAAACAAAGCAAGACAATGGCGAAATAGCAGCACTCAATATAACTCAAGTCTAAATCAAGCATATCGACTTTATACATTAGCACTTGCAGGAAAACCTGAGCTTGCAGCCATGAACCGTCTTCGAGAAAGTAAAGACCTCAGCAATGACGCTAAATGGAGATTAGCAGCAGCCTATGCACTGGCCGGCAAAAAAGATGTAGCAAAACAGATAGCCCAGATTGCCAACATCAATTTCGTTTCTTCAGAACAAGATTCCTACACTTATGGCTCGCTATTTAGAAACAGAGCAATGGCATTAGAAACAATGGTGATTTTAGAAGATTCA
>DATGMT010000002.1:0-4628 GCA_035307265.1 Aequorivita sp. | reverse complement strand
TTTATCTGGAAGATTTATCTGCATTTCTTAAATTCTATCTACTTATTAGTCCATCGACTGATTTTCTTGTTGAGATGTTTTTAGCATGATTTCAAATTCTTCCGAAGTAAGACTTCCGTAGTAGAAGTTCATCGGGTTAATACGTTCACCGTCCTTATATACTTCATAGTGTAAATGTGGTCCTTGTGAACGACCTGTGCTACCAACAAAACCAATTAAATCACCACGCTGTACTTTCTGACCTCGTTTGACATTGTATTTGTAAATGTGTGCGTAAAGGCTCTCATAGCCATATCCGTGATTAATGACAATATGGTTGCCATATCCTGTTGCTTTATTATCGGCACGAGCTACCACACCATCGCCTGAAGCGTAAATGGGAGTTCCGCGAGGTGCACTAAAATCCATTCCGTAATGAAATTTTTTCGCTTTTGTAAATGGATCTGTTCTATAACCATAGCCTGAAGCTACACGCGTTAAATCCTCGTTACGTACAGGCTGAATTGCTGGAATAGCAGCCAATAATTTTTCTTTTTCCTCTGCGAGTTTAACTATTTCGTCTAACGATTTTGACTGAACAACAATCTGTTTTGTTAAAATGTCTAAGTTGCGAGTTGTGTTGATAATTAATTTTGAGTTATCAAAGCCTTCTAAGTCTTTATAGCGGTTAATACCACCAAAACCTGCTTTCCTTTGTTCTTCAGGAATAGGGTTTGTTTCAAAATATGTTCTGTAAAGAAGGTTGTCACGTTCTTCTACCTCTGCCAGCACCACTTGTGCTTGATTAATTTTTTTATTTAATAATTCAAACTGTAGTTGTAAGTTAGAAAGTTCTCTACGCAGTGCGAGCTCTTTTGGCGTCTGTACAGAAGGCAGGTTGATGTATACCAAAAACATCAAAAACCCACTTAATAGTATGCCTAAGGTGCTTAGCGAGATGATCTTAAATCTTCTGCCCTTTTTCTTTTCTATTTTTCGATACGAAAGTGTTTCACTATCGTAGTAATATTTAACCTTAGACATGCGTTAAAAATTGCTATTTTTGCACATTGTTTTGTGCGGTAGTACAAAGTAACGATTTTACAAATATAAAAATTGTTCGCACTTAACTCTAATTGCCAACTTTAGCAAAACTTTATAACAAATGAACTCCCAAGAAATTCGCTCTAAGTTTTTAGAATTCTTTAAATCTAAACAGCACGCCATTGTGCCGTCTGCACCAATGGTTGTAAAAGATGATCCAACTTTAATGTTCATCAATAGTGGAATGGCTCCATTCAAGGAATATTTTCTTGGAAATGGTAAACCAAAAAGCAACCGTATTGCAGACACTCAAAAATGTCTCAGGGTTAGTGGAAAGCACAATGACCTAGAAGAGGTGGGGATGGATACCTATCACCACACCATGTTTGAAATGCTGGGTAACTGGAGCTTTGGCGACTATTTTAAAGAAGACGCTATAAAGTGGGCATGGGAACTTCTAACTGAAGTTTACAATATAGATAAAGACATTTTTTACGTTACAATTTTTGAAGGAGACGAAAGTGAAGGATTAGAAAGAGATTCTGAGGCATATAATATTTGGAAGAAATATGTTCCTGAGGAACGAATTCTAAACGGAAATAAAAACGATAACTTTTGGGAAATGGGAGAACAAGGGCCCTGTGGACCTTGTAGCGAAATACATGTTGATATCCGTTCTGAAGAAGAAAAACGGAAAATCCCTGGAAACAAATTGGTGAATATGGACCATCCGCAAGTGGTTGAGGTGTGGAACTTAGTGTTTATGCAGTTTAATCGTAAAGCTAATGGAAGCCTTGAAAAACTGCCTGCGCAGCATGTCGATACCGGAATGGGCTTTGAAAGACTATGTACAGTTTTACAAAACAAAAAAAGTAACTATGACACCGACGTATTTACACCACTAATTAGAGAAATTGGCGCAATTACAAAAACAGAATATGGAAAGGATGAGAAAATCGATATCGCTACTCGTGTTATCGCAGACCATATTAGAGCCGTTGCTTTTTCTATAGCAGACGGTCAACTTCCAAGTAATACAGGTGCTGGCTACGTTATAAGAAGAATTTTAAGAAGAGCAATTCGCTATGGATTTACATTCTTAAATAGGAAAGAGCCGTTTATCTATAAGTTAACAGAAACTTTGAGCGATCAAATGGGGGAAGCATTTCCAGAACTCGTTTCAGAGAAAAATTTAATCACAAATGTTATTCGAGAAGAGGAGCAGTCGTTCCTTAGAACATTAGAACAGGGATTAGTTCTACTTGAAAATGTTATTCAAACAGCTAAAACTAAAGAGATTTCAGGTAAAAAAGCATTCGAACTTTACGATACGTTCGGATTTCCAATAGATTTGACTGCTTTGATTTTACGTGAGCGTGGTTACTCCTTAAATGAAAAAGAGTTTGAAGGTGAGCTTCAAAAACAAAAAGATCGTTCAAGAGCTGCAACAAAAGTTGAAACAGGTGACTGGATAGTTCTAGAAGAGGATGATGTTGAAGAGTTTGTTGGCTACGACACTTTAGTAACCCCAGTTAGAATTACTCGATATAGAAAAGTAGAAAGTAAGAAAGATGGCGAAATGTATCAGCTTGTATTTAATCTTACACCATTCTATCCAGAAGGTGGAGGTCAAGTTGGAGATAAAGGATATCTAAAAGCACCTGATGGGGCAGTAACCTATATAATAGACACAAAGAAGGAGAATAATTTAATTATTCATTTTTCGAAAACGCTTCCTCGTAATCTAAAAACAACGTTCACTGCAGTAGTTGATGAAAAACAACGATCTAGAACTGCTGCTAACCATACTGCAACTCACTTATTGCATCAAGCATTGCGAAATGTTTTAGGCGATCATGTAGTTCAAAAAGGAAGTATGGTGCATAGTCGAAACTTGCGTTTTGATTTTTCACATTTTAGTAAGGTTTCCGACCAAGAGTTAAAACAGGTTGAAGACTTTGTAAACGCGAGAATTCGTGAGTCGATTGCATTAGAAGAAAGAAGAAATATTCCATACCAACAAGCCATAGATGAAGGGGCGCTTGCTCTTTTTGGTGAAAAATATGGAGATACAGTAAGAGCTATTAAGTTTGGATCTTCAATGGAGCTTTGTGGGGGGACTCATGTTCAAAACACCAATGATATTTGGCATTTTATTATTATTTCGGAAGGAGCTGTTGCTTCTGGCATTAGAAGAATTGAAGCTATAACGGGTGATTCAGCTAAAGAATATTTTATTGAAAAAACTGAATCGTTCACAGCGTTACAAAAAGCACTAAATAATGCTAAAGACCCGCTAAAAGTAGTTGAAGCTTTACAAGAAGAGAATAGCAATCTTCAAAAACAAATTCAAAGCTTGTTGAAAGACAAGGCTAAAAACCTAAAAGGTGAACTTAAAGCAGAGCTAGAAGACATTCAAGGAGTTAACTTTTTAGCGAAAAAGATAGATCTCGACGCAAATGGTATGAAAGATTTGGCTTTTGAAATGGGTGGAGAAATTAACAACCTTTTCCTTCTGCTAGGTTCTGAGCATGATGGTAAAGCTTTATTGACCTGTTATATTTCAAAAGATTTGGCCGCAGAAAAAGAACTGAATGCAGGAAAAGTTGTTCGAGAACTCGGTAAATATATCCAAGGCGGTGGCGGAGGACAAGCTTTCTTTGCAACAGCAGGCGGGAAAAATCCCGATGGGATTGATGAGGCTTTGTCAATAGCAAAGCAATATGTAAAGTGATGTTTTTAAAAAGTTGCAGTCGAAAATTAACTGTTTTAGTGTTATATCTGTAGTTTTCGAGGTATTTTGCAGTTAAATTAGTGTAAGCTCTTCTTGACACTAAAGAAATACACTGTTTGTTGGTAACCTTTAAAAACTTAGTGTTATGAAAATATTTAAAAGAAATATGCCGTTATAATTAATAGCGACGCTTGTTGTAACTTCGTCTTGTGTAAAGGTAGACAATATTGATATTGACGAAGATTCGCTTGGACTAGGAGCACTTACTGTAAAAGTTAATGGAGATCAGTTTCAATCACTAAGAGAAGAAGCGATAGCAACTATAGTTGGTGCGTCAGAAGGTGGATCAATATTAGCTAAAAGCGGAAAAGATGATCAGGGTAGGCAGAAAATATTATTGTGCCTTATTTTACTGGAGTAGGAAGTTATGTGTTGGCTGATCCAGACAATTCAGAAGACAATATAGCGTCAGCAGTTTATTCTGAAGAGCATGGAGATGTAACTGAAGTATGGACGATTCCTGTTGAAGGAGGGGAGCCGGGAAAGTTGATAATAACAAACTATCTTATTAATGAAACGATAAGAGGAACTTTTTACTTTGATGTTTACAACCACAATACAGAATCTATTAAAAGTTTAAAAAATGGTAGTTTTAATTTAAAAGTGATGCCACTTTAAACTTCATATTATAATAAATTGAAGCCAGAGATAGTGCAGTGTTACTTTCCCTGGCTTTTTTAATTTCTTTTAGCACATTTCAGTACTTCGTGTTCCAAACCAAAAAAAATATACCTTTGCCAAAAGAAATTTAAAGGATGAAGAACCTACTTTTGCTATCGCTCGCTATGTTGTTCACGGCTACCGTGTTTTC
>DATGMT010000001.1:0-4288 GCA_035307265.1 Aequorivita sp. | reverse complement strand
TCATAGTAATAGTTTTTTTGGCTTGTTAACTAAGATAAGAAACACTGTCAATATCTGCAAATTTCTTCTGTTTTACTGAAACTATTACAATGCTGAAAACTTATATTTATCCCCCGATTTGAATAGTATACAGTATTTCACCATAGTAATTTTATAAACCTTTGTATAATAAAATTATAATATTCAATAACACTTATTCCAACACCTTAAAAGCTAGCCTATTGTAGTAGCAATGCTTATTTAGATCCATTTTCTTGTAAAAACATTCAACTCTTCCTTAGTCTTATTCTAAATAAGCCTTATTTTTGCACAAAATTTAAAAAATTTAATTTATGAAAAAGTTACTTTTATTAAGTGCTATTATTTTTGGAATGGTGTTTTATTCTTGTTCTAGTGATGACGACAATAATGCCGAGGATGCAATTAGCCTAGTAGGAGACTGGAGGTTGACCAACGTTGACTTTACTGTTTTTGAAGAAGGAGGAATACCTGCAAGCGATGCTTGTATTGTTGAACTTATAGCGGGTTATAGATTTTACTCTGATAAAAACTTCCACTTTGTTCTTGGTGAAATAGATGCACCTATTAATTTCGAAGGTGATTATTGGACATGGGAAGGCGATATCAATGATTTCAAAATTATTCAAACCAATCCAATGAGCCCGCCCTATAATTTTGGATTAAACCCGACTAATCTTGTGGTAACAACAGTTGATGGCAAGATAACAATGACTTTCCATTCAGAAATGTCTAACGGATCTGCAGCTAAGTTTACATTAGTTAAAGAAGATATTGATAGATTAAAACTACCCGAATTGACTAAGCCTGATGGTTCAGTTTATGTGTGTGGTTTCTTTGGTTAAAAAACCAATTTTAGTATATAATAAGAGGTTATAGAATCAACCTCAAGTGTTTGAGAAGCGCATTTCGGATTTATTCAATATAGTTGATGAAAACGTAATGCGCTTTTATAGATAGAACTACCTAAGTTCTATAAACCCTATACTTTTATGTTAAAGAACTTTCTCTTTTTCTCTATTTTCACACTCTTTTCTTTGAGTTCTATCTCACAGAATTCTGGTTCTATACTTGGAAAAGTAGATAATTCACTTGATAACCACCTAAAGGGAATTAAAATCCATATTGTTGAAAATAACTTGCAAACTATCACTGATAAGGATGGACGCTTTATTTTTGAAGGATTGCCATCGGGAATTTACAGTTTATATGCTGTGCATGATGGTTTTCAATTTCCAGTTCAGACAGTAGAAGTGGAAGCAGGAAAAACACATGAAGTAACCATCTATATTGGAGCTATGAATTATAGCTTAGACGAAGTGAAACTCCAAACACTCAGTGTAAGCGAGAAATTGAAAAACAGTGCAATAAAAGCAGATATTATTTCAGTTGAAGCCAATACTAGGCGCGCTAATTCTGTGGAAGATCTTGTTGATAAAAGTCCAGGTGTTAAGGTTAGAAATATTGGAGGTCTTGGATCGGCGAGCAACATTATAGTTGGCGGATTTACGGGGAATGCAGTTAAGTTTCTATATGATGATATCCCGATTGATTATCTAGGCTCTAACTTTGGACTTACGAAAGTGCCTACAAATGCTATTAGCCGTGTGGAAGTCTATAAAGGAGTGCTACCAACAAAAATAGGGGTAGATGCCTTGGGGAGCGCCATCAATATTGTTCCTAAAACAAGCAAAAAGAATTCTGGAACGGTTTCATATGAAGTAGGGTCGTTTAATACTCACATAATCTCTACAAATGCAAATATTAAACTAAACGACCATCTGTTTTTTGGTGTAAATAGTTTCTATAACTATTCAGATAATGATTATAAAGTGGACAATCTACCCTACAAAGATCAGAATACAGGGCAGGTAACGTATATTCGTGAACGTCTATTTCACAACGGCTTTAAACAACATTCTCTTGAATTTACTATTCAAGCTCGTGAACTGTCATGGGCAGAATCTATTGAATTTAAAGTAAACTCCTATGGATTGAATAGAGATATTCAAAATGATCCATTCTCTAGAGCGAGACCCTTTGGTGAAGTATATAGGAAAGAGAAGGGAAATTTTATACCCTCCATTAAATACAAGAATCACTTCTTTAAAAACAAATTGAGCCTTAACCAATTTTTGGTATATAGTAATATCGATTTTGAAATATTCGATAAAGCAAAAAATGTCCATTACGATTGGAAAGGAGTTGCACACACGACAAATTCAAGCTCCGAAATGGGGAATATGATCCTTGAAAATGGCTATCTGCATAATAATTTTGAACAAATAACTTCACGAACTAATCTCAACTATTTAGTCAATAATTATTTTCAAATAGAGAACAATACAGTATATAGTCATTATAACCGGACTTCTAATATCAATGACCTAAATCTTGATGGAACTACTTATGATAAGCTGATTACAAACTTTGCCTTAAATGCTCAGTTTTTTGATCAGAAACTAGAGTCTAACACACAATTCAAATACTTACTTGGGAATTTCTCAGGGCAATATAACGCTTCAGACAATCCTTTAGAAGACGATATCGTGAGTAAAAAAGTTAAAAGCTCGGGCTTGAGTTTTTCACAGGCTTTAAAATATAATATCAACGATAGAAGCTATTTGCGAGTTTCATATGAAAACACTTATAGGCTTCCAGAGCAACAAGAGCTTTTTGGGGACAATAATTTTATTGTAGCCAACTATGAATTGACACCAGAAGAAAGTAAGAACTTAAATCTTGGATATACATTTTATAAGGAAGACTACGGTTTTGAAATAAACACCTATTATCGAGATACAAAAAACTTAATTCGTTTAAAGGATCTAAACCAATATCAAGCAACTCACCTAAACCTTGATAATGTTCGTGGGCTGGGAGTAGAGCTACAAGCTAACTATCAACCTATAAAAAATCTATTGCTTTCAGGAAACTTGACTTGGAATGACTTCCGACTACAGTCTTCTAAAGACAAGTACTTAAATAACCAACATTTTAAAGATGCAAGAATAGCTAATATGCCTTTTTATTTTGGAAATTTAAGTGCAGCCTATAACTTGAAAGATATTTTGAAACTCACTAGTGATTTTTCGTTTTTTTGGGATTATTCCTACGTCCATCAATATTATTTAGACTATATAGAAAAACAATTTGAGCCAGATGGTCTTCTTGGACTGTATGGCACTTCTAAAATAAATACAAGCAGAATTATTCCAAATCAACACACACATAATATCGGATTTATATATGTGCGAGATTTTGAAAAACAAAGTGTATCCCTTAGCGGTGAGTTGAAAAATGCTTTTAATGAAGACGTTTATAACGAGTTTAAAATGCAAAGTCCAGGAAGGCATTTTAGAATTAAAATAACCTACAGTTTTTAAAAAATGAAACTTTCAACTATATATAAAGTCTTTATTGGTTTTCTCTTTTTAGGATTAACTTCTTGTCAAGTCGATAATCTAGACGATGAAAATAGAAACCCTAAAACAGATTACACTGCGTTTAATTATGTTCTAGCAACAGAAGATGCTTCTACAGCTGATATTACTCGATTTTTCAGCTTTAACATAAACGGAATTGATACAGCGAAAACATATGATTTAATCCAAGATAATAGTGTGTTTGTAAACTCTGATCCATCTACTTCTTCTGGACACCATTCTTTTAAGAATTATATCTTCAGTATGGCAAAAGACAAAAGAGGGTTTTCTTCAACTCCAGGATTATTTCGTCTCACTTTAAATACTTCAAATCAAGTATTTATTGATAGTGAAATTTATATTGGGAAAGACAATCTTTTTCCTTCAAGAAAATTGGTGTTAGTAAACGACAACCTCGGGTTCTTTTATAATGAAGGTATTGGGGGTCAGACAATTCAGGCTTTCAATCCTCTCACGATGCAGTTAGGAGAGGAGTTAGATTTACGAACGCACATTGAAGCCTTCCGCCCAGAAGCAGATTTTGAAGATGAATATGGAAATAACTTAGTCCGTACAGGTTCATTAGTTATGGATTATAAAGACGATAAGCTTTATGTTAGTGTAACCTTTTTAGAAAAAGCCAATTTCAATCTTATTGCTGAAGATGAAGAGAACTTTTACTTAGCAGTAATTGACATTCCTACTTTTAGTTTTGAAAAGATAATACAATATCACGGAGCAAAAACAGTAGGCTTTTTTGTCTCAGAAAACAATCCAACTATTAAAGATGAAGAAGGAAACTTATATTTCTGCTCTTGGGGATGGAATCAGTTTAATAATCACAA